>JAYTHU010000242.1:0-1005 GCA_043732305.1 Oligoflexia bacterium | reverse complement strand
AATCTGCAAAGAGATCTTGGAATCAAGATGGAGATGAATAAAGATGGAATTTCCGTGTGTGGAATTTCTCGAGAATTGACTCTCAAATACAGCACACGAAGACAACAAATTGAGGCTGCTGCGGATAAATACGGAATTACAACCAGTCAAGCCAACGACAATCTAGTCTTGCAAACACGAGCAAGCAAGAATGTATCGGGAACAGATCGAGACCTTCTTCCCGAGTGGCAAAAGAGTTTTGATCGTGAGGGTTTTACACTTGAAAAAGCACATTCACTCTTAAATATTTTAAACATTGAGACAGAAAAAACTCTTACTCCTAAGATCATCGAAAAAAAGTATGTGTCTCTTCTTGAAGAAATAGGAAAACGTCATCATCCTTTTCGTGAACATGAATTGACGGCACTTGTAGCCCATGAATTTACAGGATTTGCTCGTTTAGAAGAATTGAAAGGTCTTGTATCTGCTTTTAAAGAAGACAACAGATTGGTTCGAATTGGTCATGAGTCTTTTCCCGATAGCTATACAACTCAAGAATCCAGAGACCAGAACAAACGAGTTTTTGAATTGGGCGAGGAGTTAAGTTCTCGATTGGGACACAGTGTTGACCAGAATGTCATGAAAGAAATTCTTGAAGGTTATGAAGCTCAAGGGCTCAGTTTAGAGCAAAGCCAGGCTTGTAGTCATATACTTCAAACCGGAGACTTATCTTTGCTTGTTGGAGCTGCTGGAACAGGAAAATCATTTTCACTGCGTGCAGCAAAAGATGTTTTAGAGCAATCTGGATACACAGTTCGAGGTCTGGCACCTACTGGAAAAGCATCTCAAAATCTAGAACAGTCTGCTGATATTCCATCTAAAACAGTCGATAAGTTTTTGTATGACTTAGCTCGAGAGAAAGACTCCTTTTCTCAAAAAGACGTTGTCATTATTGACGAGGCTGCAATGCTTGGTAATGAAAAAATGAAACATGTCTTTGAACATACTCAAGCTTTAGGTGCAAAG
>JAYTHU010000241.1:0-2191 GCA_043732305.1 Oligoflexia bacterium | reverse complement strand
AGGTCATGGATCGAAAGGTCAAATCGTTCGAGCATTCACTGATCGCTATCGACGAAACAATCGATGAAGATTCGAATATGAAAGTTATGGTTGAGTCGGTAATGTCCCCACACCGAAGTCAGCTGAACCAAGTTGTCGGAAAAGTGAAAAGCCCTTTGCATCGGTACTCAATGCTGAGCTCGCCCATGGATGATGTGCTTCTTGAAGCAATTATGCAGACTGCTAAAACTCAGATTTCATTTTCAAACGGGTGGCGATATGGCGCGCCGATTCCCCCCGGGCCGGTCAGGGTCGAAGATCTGTGGAACATCATTCCCATGAATCCACCCATTCAAACAGTTGATATGAGCGGCGTCGAACTGATTCAAATGCTTGAAGAAAACCTAGAGAGAACCTTTGCTGCAAAACCCTACGAGCAAATGGGTGGCTATGTAAAACGAATGCGTGGCCTCACACTTTATTTCAAAGCCGAAAACCCGAAAGGTTGCCGGGTCGATCGATTATTCGTAGGAGATAAACTGGTTGAAAACGACACTCATTATTCGGTCGCTTTTGTGACTTCGCAAGGTGTGCCGAAAAAGTTCGGTCGTAACAGGCAAAAACTTGCCATAGATGCCATTACCTCACTGCGCACGCTATTTGAATCTTGTGAGGTCGTTGTGCCTTCAGAGAAACCAACCGTTTTTGAGATTTAAAGACAAACCTTAAAGTCCCAAACGAATTAAGCTACCAACCATGACTATTCCTAGCACTGCTAGGAATAGTGACGTCAATCGGCCAAGATTCCACTTCGACGCCAAAATCTGTCTACCATTTTTAAGGTTTTCAATCTCTCGACCGTATTTGACTCCCGCCGCAATATTCACTGCGACGCCAAGAATAACTAGCAAAGTACCAATCCAAAGTGAGGTTCCAGGGGTTTCCAAAAACGAAGGCGTCGTAGCGTGAATAAGATTTTTAAGAAGTAGGCTAAATCGAGCAACGACAAAACCGAATCCCATCATCGAAAGGCCGGTCCGTATCCAAGCGAGCATCGTCCGTTCGGCCGCATAAATTGTTCGGGGATCTAAGTTTTTATCCATCTACTTACCAAGCCTTTGCTGTTCCAGTTTCTCGGGGCCTAGGTCACTCCCTTCGGAGGAAAACTTTTTGCGCCGTATGCACACCTAAGCTAAAAATTAATTTCCAGAACCTAATTTGCTGCCGCTCACTTCTTTTCCATAAGAACAATTTTCTTCATGGAATTCTTTCTTAGCATCATCAATATCAGTTTTTTGGCGAGGATCTTTAGGACGCTCATGCGAATTTATGAAATACGCCACATCCCAAGCTTCTTGATCTGAAAGTAGTCCGCCACGTCCTAAAGGCATATTGGCTTTGATAAAACCTGCAGCCGTATTTATTTTGTGCATGCCCGCACCCCAGTTGTAGGAGTTCTTTCCCCACAACGGTGGAAAAACTGTTTTGCCCTCTGAGTATTGTCCCGACCCATCAGCGGCATGGCAAAGTGCGCAATTTTTCTCGTATACTTTTTTTCCAGCCTCCCAAGTTGGTTCTATCTCAGGTTTTTTGAGTTCTAAATATCCATGACCGGGAAGGGCTTTCCCTGTTGGTGCACCAGTAGAAAGCCAATACATGTAACTAACAAGAGCGGTCATTTCTGCGCTGTCTGCTGCCGGCGCTTTTCCGTTCATACTGTATTTAAAGCAACCTTGAATTCGGCTCTGTAAAGTGTCGACCTGTTTTGTTTTTTTTCGGTAAGCCGGATATAAGACATAGGCACCCCAAAGTGGGGCCGAATTTGCGAGTCTTCCTGCGTTCAAGTGACAGTTGACGCAATTTAAGGAATTGCCAACATAGGGCTTCGCAAATTTCTGAGTCTCATTAAATATCTGTTCGCCGGACTTAACGACTTTTCCAAACTCATCATTCGGCATTGCAGTTTCAGCAGGCGGCAAAAAATAGATCGCCGGCTTTGCGTTTGTCACGTTTCCATGAAATGAAAGAAACAAAGGAATAAAAACCATCACCAGTTTTTTCATTTCGATACCTCTGACTTCATACTACTTAAGTATTCAGCGACCGCATTCATTTCTTTGGCCGTCAGCTTTTTAGCAACCGTGGCCATCAATTGATTCGGGTCATTTTTACGCGTTCCTTTTTTCCAAGCTTGTAACTGCTGCACGAGATA
>JAYTHU010000240.1:0-7527 GCA_043732305.1 Oligoflexia bacterium | reverse complement strand
GCATTCAGCAAATGTTTCAAATGTCCCTTGAACAATTCCTTGCGAGCCAATGTAAATCCAAGACCCAGCGGTCATTTGGCCGTACATCATAAGACCTTTTTTATCTAATTCATTAAAATGTTCCCACGTCGCCCATTTGGGCACAAGGTGGCTGTTCGCGAGCAAAACGCGTGGCGAATCTTTAGTGGTTCTAAAAATTCCAACGGGCTTTCCACTTTGTATAAGTAAAGTTTCGTCGTCGTCTAAAGTGGTGAGTGCTTTTAAAATGTTATCGAATGCTTCCCAATTTCGGGCCGCTTTGCCTAAGCCTCCGTAGACTATGAGCTCGTCAGGATTTTCGGCAACAGCGGGATCCAAATTGTTTTGAATCATACGATAGGCAGCTTCAGTGAGCCAACTTTTGCAATGAAGCTTTGTTCCCGTGGGTGCCTTCACAGGTCTTGCCATAGCTTTACTTCTCAACATTGACTTTTCATTTTCAGTTTGCATTTCTACCACTCCAATAAGCCGGTGACTTTGACCACGGCATCTATAATTTCACCTGACTGAATCATTTCACGAACCGTATTGATATCTTCATAAAATGCTCGATCCTTTTCGGCAAAACTAATTTTTTCGCGAATTTTATTGTACGCCGCGAGAACTCCAGCAGCAGGTTTCAAAGGTTTGTGAAAATCGAGAGCTTGTGCGGCGGTTAAGAGTTCCATCGCACAAACGTTCTCTGCGTTTCTTATCACACGAGTGAGTTTTCTTGCGGCAATCGTCCCCATACTGACATGATCTTCTTTGTCAGCAGAAGTGGGAATACTGTCCACACTTGCGGGATGACTGAGAATTTTATTTTCACTCACAAGGGATGCCGCCGCCACTTGCACAATCATGTAGCCAGAATTGAGACCACCATTCGGCGTGAGAAAAGCTGGCAAACCACTCATGTTGGGATTGATTAATTTTTCTATGCGACACTCGGAAATGCTGGCTTGGGCAGACGCCGCGATTGCTAAAAAATCAAGAGCAAATGCCACCGGTTCTCCGTGAAAATTTCCACCGCTCAAAACTTTTTTCGCTTCTGCAAAAACGAGAGGATTGTCGGTCGAACTGTTCGCTTCAATCTCTAATGTTTCTAAACTTCGTCTCAAGGTGTCTTTCGCCGCTCCGTGAACTTGCGGCATGCAACGCAAACTGTAAGCATCTTGAACTCGTCCGCAATCTTCATGACTTTTTGATATTGGCGATTCATCCCCGAGAATTTTTAATAGATTGCGGGCGGTTTTTGCTTCACCCGGATGTCTGCGACTTGCAGAAATCAAAGGATCAAACGCATCACGAGTTCCTTGCATTCCTTCCAAGGTCATTGCGCCAGCGATATCGATCAACCAATTCATTCGCCGCATTTCATAAGCGTTGAGAAGTCCAACAGCAGTCATAACCTGACAACCATTGATAAGGCTCAGCCCTTCTTTAGCTTGAAGTGTGAGTGCGGTGACGCCAGATTTTTTTAGTGCGGCTGAAGTTTTCATCCGATCAGATTTATAAAACACTTCGCCTTCACCCATGAGTGCGAGCGCCACATGTGCGAGCGGCGCAAGATCTCCACTCGCGCCAACGCTGCCTTGGCCAGGCACTACGGGGACCAAATCATTTGCAAGAAATTCGAGGATTTTCTCGACGACTTCAACTCGCACACCGCTATGTCCACGAGCAAGAGCATTTGCCCTGAGGAGCAAAATGGCACGAGTTTCCGGAATTGTGAAAACTTCACCAATTCCAACGGCGTGAGAGCGTATGAGATTTTTTTGCAATTCTACTATTTGATCGGATGGAATTGTGACTGAGCTTAAACTTCCAAATCCGGTATTAACACCGTAAACAATCTCACCGGTCTTTAGAAAACTTTCGATGTAAGCGCGACTCACCTGCATTTTCTTAACACTAGATTTTGCAAGTGTTGCCGAACCCCCCTGGCTCACGTTCCAAACATTGTCGACATTGAGATTATCACCGTTGATTTCCAAAGAGTGTTTTGAATTTTTTTGAGAGATTTTTCCCAAGTTTGTGCCCATTTTGCTGATCCCCACCAGGTTTAATTGAGCTTATTTTTAAGTCGCCAATACCGAATTGTCACCTAAAAATCCTTGTTCGACCTATATGGGACTTGGCCCTTATTTCTTAGTTCAGGAAGGTTATTTGTGTTCGCAGTTACCATTGGCGTAAAGGAGGATTGATGGTTTCTAAACTTACTGAGGCACAGAATAGTTTCAGATAGAGATTTGATCTGGAACAGTGGCAGCTTAACGCAAGCTTGAAATAGCGGCGCCGTAATCGGGAGATTTGAAAACGAAATTTCCGGCAACAAAAACATTCGCGCCGGCTTCGCGGGCGATTTTTGAAGTTTCGGCATTCACTCCGCCATCGACTTCGATGTGAAGCTTGGGATTATTTTTGGTTGCCCATTCTCTGACTATTCGAACCTTTTCCATCTGATTCATCATAAAAGATTGTCCGCCCCAGCCAGGCTCAACCGTCATGATTAAAACTAAATCCACTTCACTTAAAAACGGCTCGAGATCTTTCAGCGGCGTGCGCGGGCGCAAGGTCACTCCAGGCTTACAACCAAGCGCGCGGATTTTTCGCAGAACTTCTCGGGGATCAGTCGTGGACTCAACATGAATAGTTAAATAGTTTGCGCCAGCATCGATAAAGTTTTTCACATATCGCTCTGGTTTATCAATCATCAGGTGAACATCAAATGGGAGCTTGGTGCATTTTCTAATAGAAGAAATAATGGGAGGGCCAAGTGTCAAATTGTCGACAAAATTTCCGTCCATGACATCGACGTGAATCCAATCAGCTCCAGCTTTTTCAACTGCACTAATTTCTTGATCGAGCCGAGAGAAATCAGAGGACAGCAAACTCGGCGCGATTAAACTACTGACCAAGTTTATCACCTTTTTTAAAGGGGTAGCCCTTCATGTACTCAGCCACTGGCATACGCGAACGACTATCCGGCTGCACAACTGAAATTTGCAGCGCCGAACTCTCTCCGCACTGGACCCAAATATTAATTTTATCCATCCCGACCAGATCTCCGGGTTGACCGCCAACGTGGCTGACCGCACTGGCGCGCATGATTTTCAAAACTTTTCCATCACGCGTGGTCCAAGTTCCAGGCCATGGAGTGAGAGCATGAATTTGCGCACAAATTATTCGCGCAGATTTATTCCAGTCAATCAATCCCTGTTCTTTGCGAATTTTTGCAGCGATCGTCACTTGTTTTTCATCTTGAGGAACCAACTTGATTTTACCCGCAACGTAATCAGGTAAAAGTCTGCGAACTAAATCTGCACCGCGATGACTGAGATCATTGTAAAGTTTGGGAGCATCCCAATTGTCATCGATGACAACCTGAGAACTTCCAATCACATCACCAGCATCTAGCTTAACCACAATCTTTTGCAGACTCACACCGGTCAGAGGATCTTGAGCAAGAAGTGCCCAAGCAATCGGAGCAGCCCCGCGCCAACGCGGTAGCAAACTCGCATGAACATTGACTGCGCCATGCTTGAAAGTGCTTAAAACATCAGAACTAATGATTTGTCCATAGGCGACCACAATCGCAACATCAATGGCGAGAGCTTCAAAAATTTGCACCATCTCGGAAGAGTTCACGCTTTCCGGAGCATAGACCGGGAATTTCTTAGCGATCTTTCCCAAAGAGAGTAAATGGTTTTCAGTTAGCTCGCGCACCTTCGAACGTTGCATTTCGAGATTTCGGCCTGCCGGACGATCTGGCTGTGTCACAACGCCTACGACTTCGTAAACATCTTGATTATTAAGAAGCATGCTCATAGTTGGGCAGGAAAACTCCGGCGTCCCCATGAACAGAACACGTATTCTTATGCTAGGCGCGGCTTTTGGTTGAGGCATCCTTAAAGGATATGATCTTTCTCTTCTTCACGCGAGGGATATCCGTGTTTTTTTATTTTGGATTTTATGATTCCCCGCTTCACGGTGCTCAATCTATCAATAAATAGTTTGCCATCAAGATGATCGATTTCGTGTTGAATGCAAATAGCCAAAAGCCCGTCCACATGGGCTTTGATCTCGATACCATTGACACCAATTGCTTTGAAATAAATTGCTTTTGCCCGCTCCACATTTTCGTAAAAACCTGGAACCGAAAGGCAACCTTCTTCAAAGGTGGTCTTGCCTTCTTTTTCCAGCACCACGGGATTAAATAGGACTAAAGGCATGGGAATTTTCTTTTCCAGCTCCGTCATCGCCGATTCATCGACGTGGCCGGAATCATCCCGCAATCGAATATCGATCACAATCATGCGGATGCTCCGCCCGATCTGAGGAGCGGCAAGTCCGATTCCGGGGGCAGCGTACATTGTTTCCAGCATATCGCTTGATAATTGAACAAGTTCGGCTGTAACCCGATCGACAGGCTTCGCCACTTTTTTCAAAACTTCTTCGGGATAAGTGTAGATTTTAAGCAATGACATAGACAGGAACTCCTACCGATATACTATACCATGTCTGGCACTGGTTCCAGAAAAAGTAAAAAAATGATCCAGCGCGAAGCTTAGGGTCCATTTCATCCGCGTGTTTTATGACCTAATAGGGGCTAGGAAATTGCATTGTTCCACAGCATGTTAAATAAAATATGGCATTTATTTTTTATATTGCTCCTCAGCTCAGCATCAGCATTCGCGACTACTAAGGGACTCAACCAAATTGTCACTCCAGACATCCAGAAGTCGGGAGAATTCAGCTTGAGTTTTCAAGCGCAAAATCCAGCCATCGCAAATCCCTATGAATTTCAAGCTGAACTCGGAATCAATTCATTTCTGGAGGCGGCCGTATTTCAGGGATTGAATCCAGCGGAAACGATTTTCAATATTGAAGCGGCGCTGATTCAAGACGAGCCCTATTTACTCAGTGCCGGATTTTTAGGATTTTCCACTAATGGAGCCAAAGCGCAGCCTTTTTTAGAAGCCGGATACTTTAAAGAACACGATAAATTTATGGGCGGCCCCATATTCACTTCGCAGTTAGAATTTGTTCTGGGATACGCACATGATTTTAATGATCGATGGAGATTTGATGTCGATTTCCAGAGTGGAAACGAAAACTTTTGGACAGTCGGCGTCACTTACGCCATCAATAAATATCTAGAATTTAATCCTGCCATTTATTTTTCAAATAGCGGGACGGGTGTTTATGCCTACGGAATTGTGACCTACACCTTCAGTTCCTCAGAAGAAAAATAGTTAAGAAATTTTAGCCTTAGTCTATTTTCAATAAATTATTTTTTGATTTTTAAAAGCAAGTAAACGGCAACACCCAACATGATTCCATTGGGTGCCCATGCAGCAAAAGGGGCCGAGATAGTTCCCTTGATTCCTAAACTGTTAAATACCGAAACCAAAGTCCAATAAGAAAATACAACAGCAAAACAAATTCCCACACCGAGAGCAAAACCACCGCTCCGTTCGCGCTGCACGCTAAATGGAATTCCTAAAAACGCCATCACAAAACTCACAAAGGCAAAACCGAACTTTCCATGAAATGCCACTTCGTAGCGTTTAGTGTCGAGCGCCGCTTCCTTATTTTTTTTAATGTACCTTCGAAGTTCACCCACCGTCATAATGTCACTGTCATTCTCTAAAGACTGCAGATCCGCAGGTTTTTCATCAAGGGTGATGGTTTTTTCTTTGAAGTTTTGCGTTAGAGGAAAGCTAGTAGCCGTATCAAAAAGAGTGACGGAACCATTTTTAAGGTGCCATCCATTGTTTTCGTAGAAGCCTTCTTGCGCAGTTGTGAGCTGTATAAGATTCCATTGCGGGCTGAAATAATAAACCGTCATCCCCTGCACAGAATTTTTCTCAGCATTGAAACTCTTGATATTGTAGATCAGGTCTTTAGACCGGTACCAAATTTTATTCGTCTTTACGGTGTAGTACATTCCGGGAGTTTTCTTGATCTCCACAAAATAGACGTAGTTTCTCTTTTTGGTAAAAATAGGAATCAGCTTATCCGCCACAAAGAAACTTGAAATAGAAATGACCGCCGTCAGAATCAGAATCGGCATGGTGATGCGGGCGAGACTCAACCCTGAACTGAAAAGCGCCACCAGTTCATTGTTCCGACTTAGAACGCTAACAGTGAAAAGAGTCGCCATCAGACAACTGACGGGAGTCATTCGGTAGATGATTGTTGGAATCTCGTAAAGATAGTAGGCCCAAAGAACAGAACTTTCGGCTTTGAGCTGCCAAATTGTCGAAAGCATTTCCACGGCAGTAAAAAGAGTGACAAAAACGAGTAATGAAGCACCAAAGTACTTTAAAAATTCTTTGGAAATGTAGCGATCAACGATGGAGAACATTAAATTTAGACTAAAGCACCTTGACAGCGGTAGCAACTCAATCTAACGATATTATATGGGTTTAAAGGTTCTTCTTGCCGATGATAGCGCAGCAATTCGAAAAGTAGTTCAGCTTTGTCTTCAAGACTTCGGTGTCGAACTGAAGACTGTTGGCAATGGCAAAGAAGTCATGGAATTGATCGCACAATTCAAGCCCGACATCGCGCTTATTGACGTCATGCTCCCCCATAAATCGGGCTACGATGTGGCCGCTGAACTTAAAGACGATCCCCTCACTAAATCTTTACCCGTCATCATGTTATGGAGTTCATTTATGGATTTTGATGAACCCAAATATTTATCCTCTAGAGCCGAAGGAAAATTGGAAAAACCATTTGAGGCAAAGGATCTGCGGGAACTAATTAAAAAATATGTCCCAAAAGTTCAAGCCAATCCCTTTTTGGATCACATCGAAATGCCAAAACTGGATTCTGCTTTGACGGCCAAAATGACTTCCTCTATTTCTAACTTGCAGGTCGAACCACCGACTCCTTCAATGGAAGTCACCGCCGGAAAAAATATGACTGAGGCCGAAGCGTGGTCCATGTCTTCTTTCATTGATATCGCAAAATTCTCCGAAAACAATAAAGAAGGCAGTGTCCATTCGACGGTTGCCGCGCCTAGCGATTCGGATTGGGTGAGAAAAGATTTAGGTAAATTTAAAATGGATGTTGGAAATTCAATGGGCGATGAAAATCTGGTCTCTTTCCAAATGCCAGAAAATACAGTGCAATTATCTACTACCGCTCCAAGCTCAGGTTCGACATCGGCCACGGTCCCCTCATCAATATTGAAATCCGATGGTCCACTTTTGCGGCAAACACAAATGAGCTCAGAGCCGGAAGCACCATTGCGCCCTTTGGCTCCATCATTAAGCAACCCCAATTCTGATTCCTCAATAAAAGAAGCTGCTCGATTGCTGCTAGAAAAACAAATCACAGAGCTTATTCAAGCAGAGGCTCGGGCAATTATTGAAAAAGCGATTTGGAAAATTGTTCCTGATATGGCCACGCAAATGATCCGAGATGAAATCAAACGTCTCACTGACGGATAAAATATTGGAAATTTCAAAATTAGTCAAAGCCGCCCTTCGCGAA
>JAYTHU010000239.1:0-49282 GCA_043732305.1 Oligoflexia bacterium | reverse complement strand
TTGAACGGCAATTAATTCCGTCTGATCAAGAGTCGCTCCTGGAGGAAGTTCGAGACTCACTGCGAACTCACCATTGTCTGAGTTGGGTAAGAATGTTGACTTAACATTTCGACCTACTCCCAAACTAAAAATGAAAATCAACACAGAAATAGACAAAATAACGACTGGTTTTCTAAGAGTAAATTTCAAAATTTTAACATATTTTATTTCGATGTAATCTTGAAAGCGACTTACTGATCCGGCGATTGACGCAAAAAAGCGATCTACGAAATTTTTAGGTGGAGTGCTGACTCCGGCGAAATAAGCGGAAAGCATGGGCGCCATAGTGAGCGCATCGAAAAGAGAAATGATCATTGCAAAAACTATGGTTAGACCAAATTGTTTGAAAAATTGTCCGACTGTGCCAGAGAGAAAACCAACTGGTAGGAAAACCGCGATGACTGTCAACGTGGTGGCAACAACCGCCAAAGTCACTTCTTTTGTTCCATTTTCTGCAGCCTCGAGTGGCGATTCACCTTCTTCTATCCGGCGGAATATATTTTCCCGCACAACAATCGCGTCGTAGATTAAAAGCACAACGGCCAAGCTAAGCGCCAAAAGTGTCATGATGTTGATAGTGAAACCCATGATGTACATGAGAATAAAAGCACCAAGCAAGCTGTTAGGTAGTGCGAGCCCCGTGATGATAGTTGAGCGCCAACTTCCCAAAAACAAAAACACCACAATGACCGCGAGAAATATTCCTTCAAAAATAGATGCTTTGACGTCCTCTACGTTAGCGCGAATGAATTTAGCGCCGTCTCGTACCAACTCTAATTTCATATGGCCGGGACGGAGTTCCAATTCTTTGTTGATACTGCCTAATTTCTTTTTGATGGCATCAGCAACTGCGACCGTGTTTGTTCCAGATTGCTTGTGAATATCAAGAAGTATGGCTTTCTTGCCATCAACATACGCTCGACTAAGCTCATCTTCACTGCTGTCTCTTACTGTCGCGACGTCACCGATTTTTACCGCGACGTCACTACCGTAGAAATTTAGCAGAGTGTTTTTAATTTGATCGATAGTTTTATATTCGCCAATGGTTCTGAAGACGATTTCTTTTTTGCCATCAATTTTTCCCACTGGGACGTTCTGCGCCGATGCCGTAATTTTTGCAGCTAACGAAGTGAGAGAAACTTCACGGAGTTTTAATTTCTTTCGATCAACTTCAACCTTGATCTCACGTTTTGATCCTCCGACGATGTCCACCTGACCGACATCGGCCACCTGTTCCATCCGCGGTTTGACAAAATTTTCGACAATATCGTAAAGGGCCGATCCTTGAAAATCACCGGCAACAGAAATCCGCATAACAGGAACATCATCCACTTCCACACGACTGATAACAGGTTCTTTTGCGTCGTCAGGAAGATTACGTCTAGCGAGTGCTGATTTATCTCGCACTTGTTGTTCTGCATATTTTACATCCGTGGTCATCACAAATTCCGCAACAACAATAGAAAGGCCTTCTTGACTCGTCGAAGAAAGTCTTTTGATTCCAGACACAGATGAAATTTGTTCTTCCATGGGCCGAGAGATTAAAGTTTCTACTTCTTCGGGAGAAGCTCCCTGATATGCGGTACTCACCACAACAACGGGAAAAGTGACGTCCGGGAATTGATCCACACCTAATTTATTAAAACAGAGAACCCCCACCAACAACATCAACACCACTACGCAAGTCAGAAAAATGGGACGTGAGATCGAAAGTTTAGATAAGTTCATAATTTTTCTCCGTTGTAGAGTCGAGCTTGAGCAATGATCACGATCGCATCATTTTCAATTCTGAGTCGACTGAGCTGAGCATTGGAATAATCATCTTCAAATTGTAGAACTTGAAAACTGGTGGTTCGACCTTGAGTGAACCGCAATCGCTCATGTTCCAATTTCTCTTTTTGCAAAGCTACTAATTCTTTGAACATGCCATAGCGAACGGATACGTCTTTAAATCTCTTTTGAAGATTATTCCAATCTTGGTCAAGTTCAAACTTAGAACGGCTTACCGTATAACTCGCGGCAGTTTGCGCGGCACGGTTACCTTCGTTAATCTGACTGGCTAATCCAAAATCAAGTGGAACTTTTAATTTCACTCCAATGGCGTACAACGGGTTGTTGATTCCCAAAGCTCCGCTGGTGGCATTCGAATAATTTGTGTTCAATCCTGAAGTTTGAATATTTCCATACAAACTGATATCCGGCTTTACTTTTTCGACAGCTGCGTCCGAATTGAATTTTTCTCGTTCTTCATTTTGGATATTGGCTTGGAGATCAAATCTATCGCCAGTTCGTTTGATTTCTTGAAGTAACTTCTTTTCTGTCACCACATCAATGGGAGAGAGATTTTCTAAAACTTGATCACCCGACACATTGCGGAGAGAATTGAATTGATTAGATACTTGACGCTGATTTTCTAAATCGGTTTGTAAAACCAGTTCTTTTAATTTCATGCTTGCTTGGGCTTGCAAAAGGTCTGACCGATCCGAAATATTCATTGCTACCCGTTTTTTATTCCAACTCAGAATTTTCTCGGTTCGGGCAACTGCGGCCCTGTCAAAATCTAAAATTTCTTTATACAACGCCATTTGCCAATAGGCCGTCTCAGCGTTGAACGAAATTTGTTGCTGCTGATATTTTTGGATCAGGGATTTGGATCTAAAATCCGCCAGCATAGAAGATTCCATAGATTTAGAAAGGTTAGCCATAAAATCTTTCCACAACGGCTGCGTGATCGAAAGCGTTGGGTTGTTGTAATAAAAAGGAGGTGGATAAGCACTGGCAAAACTTCCAGCTCCGGTCAGACTTGTATAATTGGAATTGTATTCTAGGTCTAAGAGGGTTCCCGTTCTCAATTTTGTTTGCACCCCTAGATTCCCGCCCCAATTGATTGTGTCTACTGGGCTGAAAGGACTTTCCGGAGTCAATCTACTATCAGAGTAACTTATGTTCCCAACCAAGTAAGTCATGAAATCTAAACTCGCCTCACCAGACCTAAGATCGTATGACTTGATCAGAGAATCAGAAGCCTTGTAACTTTGGTTCTGGTTTGCGACCTGCTTGATATAATCCTGTAAACTTAATGTCACTTGTGAAAAAGCAGTAGCTGATCCCAGAGATATTGCAATCAGCGCGAACTTAATTGTTTTCATTGCTCATGACTCCATCGATAAAAATAGGTATTAACGTTTTCAGCATTTTTTCTGGTAATTCTTTCTCTGAATATTGAGGGAAAAAAACTTTTGATTTTCCCGGCAAGGACAACATCGCCACAAAGCCCATGACCATGTTTGACCCCGCAGCACAGGTGAGAGAGGCATCCAATCCTTTTTTCACAAACTTTTTCTTGATTCCATATTCTATAAACTCAATAAATCCCGAACGCACATTAACTAAAAACTCCTCAACCAAATGTCCAGTACGCGTGCTGCCTTCGTTGACTTCGCGATTGATCAGCCTGAAAACTTCGGGCATAGCCAATTGTTCAACGAAAAAACTTTCGATAAATATTTGCAGACGTAGACGATATTCTTCTCTAGATTCGATATTGATGTTACCGGTAAACTGATTTTGTGTGAATTCGATTTTGCGACGAATAATATTTTCTATAACAGCCACGTAAAGGCCGTCTTTCCCACCGAAATAATATGAAACGAGACAGACGTTGGCCTTGGCGGCTTTACAGATTTGCCTGACCGTGGCCTCTTTGTAACCAACATTACCGAAAATTTTCTGAGCATGCGCCATGATTTCATCACGCGTGCTCTGATCTAATTGTTTTCTTTTGAATTGTCTAAATCCCATAGAGGCATATTAAAACATTTGTTTTAAATTGTCAATCGACCGTTTTATTGCACCGTTTCATCGACCTAAGTGCGCAAAAAATAACCTGCTACCTTTTAAATGTGATAGCTTTCAAGCATGTCAAAAGCGTTCACTAAAGAGCAGGACTCGGGGCTGGACTTCGACGAAGCCGCAGTAGATATTGCGGAAGAAGCCGCCCTTCAAAAATTAGCAGGTGAAAACGGAATCGCGGTACAGCGCCCGAACTACATCACCCCACCAGGCCTCAAAGCACTCCAAGAAGAGTACACAAAACTTTTCAGTGGCGAACGCCCTAAGCTAGTCGAAGTTATTGCTTGGGCTGCCAGCAATGGAGATCGCTCGGAAAATGGCGACTACATTTACGGTAAGCGCCGGTTGAGGGAAATCGATCGTAGGCTTAGATTCTTGGGTCGCCGAATGCAGGCAGCGATCGTTGTACCGCTAGGAGAACAGTCTCGAAAACAAGTGCTCTTTGGAGCGACCGTCACCGTTGAAGACGAGAGCAGTAAAAAGCTTAAATATCAGATTGTCGGCGAAGATGAGATCAACATTGAAAAACGCAAAATTAGCTGGATTTCCCCAGTCGCCAAAGCTCTGCTCAATAAGAAAGTTGGGGAAACGGCACTTGTGCAGCGCCCCAGCGGTGAGGCAGAGCTAGTGATTCTTAAAATTGAATACGTCGAGTAGTAGCTTTCTCCAGAAATTAGTGGTAATTAATCAAATATGTTTTTAGCTATTTTTCATGACGGGGAAGATACCCGCAACACGCAAGAATTCTCAGACGTTATCCGCTATCTCAAATCGGATGCTGTTTTGGCTTATCCCACAGACACTGGCTACTCAATTGGCAGTGATCTCAATAGTGCAAAAGCCACAGACAAAGTGACACGCATTCAACTTCGCCCCTCTGACAAACCCTTCACTCTCATGTGTTGTGATTTGGAAATGGTTCGCGAGTATGGCGTGGTTGATGAGTTTGCCGAGTTTTTTCTCAAGCAGCATTTGCCAGGTCCCTACACTTTCATTTTGAAAGCAACCGACCGTGTTCCCAAACTTGCTGGAGTTCGCCGGGAATTTGTTGGAATCAGAATCCCTGAACACGAAACAACTATCGATTTGATCAAAGCCATGAAGAGCCCACTCTTGAGCTCCACTGTTCGCATTGAAACGGGACCACTCGTTGATCCGCTTTCCATTGCACGCTGGTATCATGGCCGTATCGACGGCGTTGTTGACGGCGGAACCATTGCTCCACGCGTGACCAGCGTTATCGATCTCAGCGACCAATCCATCAAAGTTATCCGCGAAGGCGCGGGCCCTGTTAATTTCTTCCGCTCGATGTAATTGGCACCCTCCTTGCGATAGTAAAATCCATGAGGTTTAAAGCACTTAGGATACATTTTAGCGCCATGTATATGTCGATTTTATTGGCAACTGCATTACTTTTTTCGTCCGTGCCGCTTCAGGCTAGTCACCCCTCAGACTTGTCAAATTGCAGATCAGCGCTTGAGACTTTACTCACTCAAGGCACAGATTCTTTTGAACCTCACTACGGCGAGCAAAAACGTACAAGTGAAATTCCCTTTGCGGTTCCCAAAGGCTCTCGGGTTTATGCTTTGGGCGAGGGACACAGCGGAGGCGAAGTTTTCAGAATTTATCCCGCAGCCGGAAACGCAGATCAAGAAGTGAAAATTTATAAGCTTTACGGTTTGGAAAAAGTAGCCCGAGCTGATTTCCGAGCGCTCCAATATCTCTATCGATTGTCACAAAAATCCGGTTACAAAGGTTTCAAAATCGCCAAACCCATATCTCTCAATCAAAATCTAATGATCCTTGAAAGTGTAATTGGGCAAGACATTTTGAAAATGATCCAACGTCAACCACCAAGAGTCTGGAGAAAATCAGGCCATGACGAAAGGCAACTTGTCCCCACGGATGTGCGATGGATCATTGACGCCGAATTTGATAAGCAACTTGATTCCACTTTTGCTGCGATTAGAGAAGAGCATCCAAATTTACACCGAAGCGCCGCCGGCAAAGGTTTCGATGCCCGCTTCGACGACGAAAATGGACTGCGATATTCATTTTTTCTAAAACCAGACAATGTAGTTTTGAAAAACGATTGGACAATGTGGATCATCGATCCTAATTAACTCAAAATTTAAACTTGTTGGTCAGGAGAAACGGGCCGCTGCAATTTAACAGACACACTTGTCTGAGGCACTAGTTTCTTTGCGCCCGCAGCCGTTGGTAGTCCTGAAGTTAACAAACGTTGTTGAAGCTCAATGAAAATTGGAAATTTGATGGAATGATCATTTTCTTGAGTGACCACTTGCTTAGCTATCCGAGTAGCCACATTCATGGCAATCGGCGCTTTCAGGTTTGCCGTCATGAGTGTCACATCATTGGGGATGTTCACAATGGTGAACAATCTGAATGTTCCGTCAGCGGTCAATTTTAAAGTCTCACGATCGGCTTTTGCCAATCGCACACGATAATCGCTACTGAAAAGTTCGGGTTCTAAAACCGGAAATGCCACGCCAGGTTTTTCGCAAGACTGTAGCCAAGCGAATACTAAGTCATCGGGATCTTCGAGAATCACGAATTTTCTTAAATCGTTAAAGCCCAAAAGACCTTCGGGCAAAGTGATGAGATCGCTCTCTTCTATGGAAACTGCACCAAACCGCGTCGTTTGAATCTGCATACGCCCTAGACCTCCATGTCCAGACTAGCAAGTCTCTTTTCAAGACTGCAAGTAAATATTACTCTGCGCTCTTTTTTAAAAGCTTTGCTACCCGCTTGGTAGCATCAGAGTCCATATGAGAGGCTTCTTTATTCTGCTCCTGGATAGCAGTGTAAACCTCTTCACGATGTATTTTTGTTTCTTTAGGCGCTTCGATACCAATACGGACTTGTTTGCCCTTGATTTGCACGACAACGATCTTGATGTGATCATCAATAGCGATGCTCTCGCCTAACTTCCTTGTTAAAACCAACATAAATTCTCCTCAATGCACTCTTTGCGAAAACTTTTTCAATGGATAATCGTTCTACCTAATAAAGTCAAGAAGACTAGGTTGAATCAATTTTCCGGACGACTGCAGAGTGGCTTTTAGTGTGCTCTCATTTTTAGTTATATCAGTAAACAGCTCAAATGCGTCGGCATCTTCTATAGAGCTCAAAAGCGCCGAGTTATCAATTTTCTGTTTGCTCAAGATGTCAGCAGTGTTTGCTAAAGAAGCTATTCGCGATCCGATTTGCGAGCGCAGTGTCACAACCTGTTCAAGCGCATTATCTATGCGTTCGAGAGTTTCCTCGATAGCCACGGTGTCATTGGCTTTCAAGCCATTCGACAACGCTCTCATTACACTAAATACGTTTTCTCCAGGCTCAATAACTTGCTTGTCTGCCGCAGCTTGTTCTCGCTTATCGGGAATCACAAGTTGATCTTTGACACTCGCAGGTCCACGAATTTCTACTTCCGTTTGGCCAGGCTCTCTTACTACTTCTTTTACATCTGGATAATTTGGAGTGTTGGCCCCGCGGTGATCTTCAGGAATTTTGGCGAGTGCGTAATCTTTTCCATGAAAAACGCTATCGCCCGACATGTTCATCGCAACAAAAACACCTTTGGACACTTCAATTCGGATCGCTCCGCTATCGCCACGAAAGTTACCATCAGCGTCGAAAGGAGAATTCATGGTTTTATAGCCACCAAAAACATATCGCTCACCGAATCGAGAGTTAGCAATACCAATGGTGTCTTTGAACATCTGATCGACTTCAGTTGCGGTAGATAAGCGGCTGTAGGCATTTGAACTGGCACTGCTGGATTGACCAATGGCTAGTTCTTTTGCGCGAACCAAGAGTTCACTAGCGCTTGCAAGAGCAGATTCTGTGGTGTTTAAAAATGTTTTAGCTTGTTCTGCGTTTTTGATAAATTGCTCGGAGTCTTTTTTATCAGTGCGAATGGCAAGTGTGCGCGAAGTTCCAACAGGATCGTCCGAAGGCTTGGTGATGCGCTTCATGGTCGCAGCCTGAGTTTGCAAGTCAGACATTTCGGATCGATTTTTTTCGATGCTCGTTTTGACCTGATTGTAGTTCATGTTGTTAGTGACTCGCATTCATTCCTTTACATTCGTTTGATGCTAAGAACAGTTTCAAACATTTCATCGGCAACTTTAATCAACCTTGCAGAGGCTTCAAAAGTTTTTTGGAACTTCACCATGTCCGCGACTTCTTCATCAAGACTCACACCGCTAACGGATTCACGAACATTGTTCAGTTGAGCCACAATGTTTTTTTGGTGCTCATAAACTATATTGTTTTTCTGCGTGAGAATGGCGTACTCACCCACCATGCCGTTGAAATAATCGTCAACGGTAGATGTTCCGCCTTTGAGCAATTTACGCTCTTGAAGTTCAGCAATAGCATTGGATACTCGGTTATCGCCGGGACTATCTTTGATGAGCGCTGCTGCGATTTTTCCTGGATCTTTTAAAATGGCGTCATTGACACCAATATTGGTGGCCGCATGAAATTCTTCATCGAGAGGATTAAAAAAAGTTTGCCCAGTGTTGTTGTAACGGTCAAAGCCGGCTTCGTGAACCGCGTTGACAGCTTCACCCACGTTGAAAGCCACGTGATCTAAATTGTCATGCAGGCTATTGATGACGACGTCTCTGACTTCAAGCAATCCGCCGAGCTTTCCGCCTTTGATTTCATTTGTCAGTTGATGCACAACTTTACTGTCTCCGTGAGCAAACATGATATCCACGTTGCCTTCACGTTTACCTTCTCGACCGGGAGTGCTTTGACTAAAAAGTTCATTTGATTCGCTACCAGAAACAAGTACACCGGTGTTACCCACGGTGATCGCATACTTTCCGTTGTCCCCTTCGGCGGAGCGAATGTTGACAAGCTCTCCCAATTTTTTAACTAACAGATCGCGCTTGTCACGCTCGTCATTAGCATAAGCACCCTGGACTTCGACTTGATGAATTTTTTCGTTGAGAGAAGCTATTTCTTTTCCATAACCATTGATTTGGCCAACGTGAGCATGAATTTGGAAATCGATGTCGCTCTGAACGGAATTAAGCTGACCATCGATACGGTGAAAATCGTCGACCAAAGTTTTTGAATTCTCTTTAACGAGTGCCCGAGTGGCTTGAGATTCTGGGTTGTTTGACATTTCACGGAACGAGTTAAAAAAGTCTCCTAAGAAATGATTGAGACCTTTGTTGATACTCTCGTTAAAAATCTGCTCCACGCGCAGGAGAGAATCCTGTTTACCCGTGGCCATGCCCAGTTTGTTATTTTCAGAATTGATTTGTTTGGTGAGATATTCATTTGTGATTCGTTTAACTGCGACGGTCCTGGCACCTTGACCAATGCGATTATTCCCAATGGTAAGAGGTTGCGCACTGGCTTGATCCACGCGCTGCCGAGTGTAACCTTCCGTATTGGAATTCGCAATGTTATGACTTGTAGTCTGCAAAGAGGTTTGGCTGTTAGCCATCGCCTGCTGACCCATGTTCATCAAAGATCCAATACGAGCCATCCTGCTCCTCTTTTACTCACTCCATCCTTAGAGTAAGTTAACTTGTTAACTCGAAACGTCTTTAGACGTCCTTGCTTACAAAGTGTCCCGAAACATTTTCTTTTTTACTGATGTCACCTGACGGCGCATAAGTGGCTTTAGGTTGAAGCGTGTCTCGAATCGCTCCTAAAGCTCCATTGACAGTTTTCAAAGATGATTTCACTAATGCTTCATTCGAAGCGTTGATTTCTTTCATTCGTCTGATCAATAAATCCAGAGTCGTGTGAATGGCTCGGAGCTGATCATTTTGCACACTTTCCATTTTAGCGGCAATTTCTAGCAATCGAGGATTCTCATGATTAGAGCCAACAATCTTTGCAAGCTCGCGTGCATGGGTTTCGCGGATTCTATCTAAACCTTTTGATTTCAAAACAAGTAATTCTTTGGCGCGATTATTTTCGCTGAGATCATCGATCCTAGCGGAAACTAAAATTTCTTTCTCGCGCCTCACTAAATCAAGTAGCACGCGGTAAACTTTTATTTCGTCTTCTAAAACTTGAACAAGGTTTTTGTAAACCTCGGCCGCTCGTTCCGTCATTTATTATTTCCTATTCATCTTTGAAAGCAGAAGAGAAGAAGTCACTCTTCACGTGTTCATCAATCATTTTGTCTGCGATCGCTTTGGAATCAATTTTGTAATCGCCTTTGGCCAACATGCTTTTATATTTAGCAACTTTTGCTTCATCCACATCAGGAGTGGAACTGATTGTGTCTTTGATTTTTCTCATGTCCTGCGCGCGATCCGAAAGTTTTACCTTTGCGGAATCCATATTGTCGCTATCAGAAATAGTTTTATCAGCGGCTGCGGGAGATTGATGCATGCCGGTTTTTTTACCAGCCGATTTTGATTTCGTCAGACCTTCTGCTTGTTCGGAAAATACTTTATCTGAAACTTTCATATGCGAGCCTCCTTGCCCTTAAACCCTTATGTTTATTTTATTCAACAGTGGTGCCTTTACGCAACCCGAAAACAACGTGGGCGCGTTCTTCCGCGCTATTTGCTGCTGGCAAAAACGCAACGGCCTGCCCTTGGCTAATTTTATCTCCTGGATTCACCAGGTTCTTCCCCGTGTGAACGAACTGACTGACCAGTGACGAATTTTGTCCTAGACCTTGATCGTGCCCGATAACTACTAACTGTTTACCTTCCCCTAAAGAGGCCGCGTGAAGCACTGTTCCGGCCATAGGCGATCGCAATTCGACTCTTTCCGGAAGAGCTTCGCGCGATTTAATTTCAAAACCAGTTTGTGTTTTTTTCAACAAAAATAAATCTTTTTCACTTTTAGAAATAATTTCTGACGGACGATTTTGATTCGCTGAATTTTTACTATCGATTTTTATATTTTCTGGATGTCCCACTTTGCCATCGAGCTTGATAGGCAAAAGCTCACCGGTTTTTTTTGCATGTGCTAGCGCAGCTTTGTTTCCATATTTTTGCTCGAGCTGTTGATAAACGATATCTCCTAAACCGATGCCACCGTTATCCACCCATTTGTCTGCGTACTGATCATCAAGTTGATCTTTGAAAATTCCGGAGGCCATGGATTCTGGTTCCATTCCATCTTGCGGGACAGTCTTTCTCATTTCGCGAATCATCTGTCTCACAAATTGATTCTCAAACATGCGAGCCGCTTCCATCTTTTTTGGATCGCGGGAATCTTTTGCGGGAAGGGCACGCGCATTGAATTTATCTTGTACACTCGCCCCAGGGGGAAGCGTCTTCAATTTATTCTCTTCGACTTTGCTATCAGTTTTATTTTGTATTGTTCCTAGAGCGGAAAAATCTTTCAAAGCAAGTCCACTCATAAGAGTGGACTTTCGACATTAGAAAAAAATGGGGGAAGGTAGACCATCGTTACGAGCACTTCCTGTGCTCTCTAGCAAAATGGGCATATACCAATCCTTGGCCTGCGCCGACATCCTGCACTTGTTTCCTGCGAGAAACATTATCAATGAGCCGATCCATGGCTGTTACTACTAACCCTTTGGCCCACCGAACCCCCGACTGCACACCCAACACTTCCTTGTGTTGAGATCTGATACTTATATTGTAATTCATTTTTTTACTTTTAAGATTACATTTTTTCATAATATTTGTAGCTCGGCTTGCAATGCTCCCGCAGCTTTTAGCGCTTGGAGAATACTCACCAGGTCTTTAGGCGTGACACCTAAAGAATTGAGCGCTTTGACTAACTCACCAACGTTCGCAGATTTTTTTAAGAGAGCAATATTACCGCCGCCAGATTTTCCACCAGCATTGCCAGAGGCTCCACCAGAATTGATAGAAGCTGGACCTCGGACAGCTACATCCGCCGAATTGTTATCACCCTTGATTTGAATCGACAGTGACCCGTGAGTCAACGCCACTGTAGAAATTTGCACGTGTTCGCCAATGACAACAGTTCCTGTTTTCTCATTTACAATGACTTTGGCTTTGCCATCGCTCGTGACGTCTAAATTTTCTATGTTTGCAAGTAGCTCAACCGTGTTTCCTTCGTAACTGAAAGGCGAAACAATATCGATTGTACCAGAGTCTTTTGCTGTCGCATATTTTCCACCAAGATCTTCATTGATCACCTTAACCATCCGAGCGGCCGTAGTAAAATCAGCACTGGTGAGAGTGAGTCTAAGCATTCTTCGATTTGTAAAGTCAGCATTGACATCGGTCTCGACGATGGCCGCATCCGGAATTCTTGCTACAGTGAGAGGAGTTTTGTCTGCTCCACCGCCACCTGCCGCACTGCCCGATCCCCCAATTGCCACTGATCCCTGGGCTACGGCGTAGACTTGCTGATCCGCTGCCTTTAGAGGTGTTTGCAAAAGTGTTCCACCTTGCAAACTCGTGGCAGACCCAATGCTGTTTACGGTCACATCTATTTTGTTTCCGGACTTAGCAAACGGAGGCAATGTGGCGGTCACAATGACAGCCGCCACGTTTTTACTTTCGATGTCACGATTTTCTAATTTTAATCCCAAAGTATCCAGCATGCGTGCAAAACTTTTTGAAGTGAATTCTGATTTGCCATCGCCCGTTCCGTTGAGACCGACTATTAAACCGTAACCAATCAATTGGTTTTCACGAACCCCACGCACATTTGCAATATCTTTGATTCGAGCGGCATCGGCGGTCAAAGCCACAACCGTCATTGCTGCTATCAAAAAACCCATAATAATAAATTGCGTTTTAAGATTCATTTCACATTTCCTTATTTGTAGGAACTAAATCAAATTTGCTATCAATCACTTTGGATGAAGCAACCATATCCATACTGATATCATCGGCTCTGATATTTCCTGTCACAATGAGCTTGTATTCTTTTTTGCCGATGAAAACAGTTTGCTGACCCTTGACTCGATAAGAACCATCCACGTTTTTATCCACAATTCGACATGGAACGGCGTCGAATTTAAATCCTTCTTTACCAACAGGTTTTCCATCGGGTCCGAGAGCTTCTTTTCCGGACGCATTTTGATCAGCAACGGGTGCCGAAATTACCTGTGCCGCTGGAACACGCTCGGGCTTTTCACCCGGTCTTGGAGTGCGATTCGCAACTTGGGGTGCGGACGGTCTTTGAGACATGGCAAAATCCATTTTTACTTGAGCTTTTTTGATGAGATCGACTTTGATATTTAGGTTTTCGGCTACCTTACCGTCAACATCGACGTTTATGATATCTCCGAGAATACGCAGATTGTTTTGTGCAAACAAAAAAGATCCCTGACCTTCTTTTTTCCAAAGTGATCCAGCATTTTCTTCCATGCCCTGGGCTTCGGAAAAGTTCTGTTTGGTCACGCGTTTGTATTGTCTGTCTTTCGCTGCGCCAAAATTTGGCTCGTTGTTAAAACTTGGAGGGACTGCGGGTTTACCTTCAGCAGACATGGGCGCAATCTTTTCATCCTCACCTGTGACTAAGCTTTTCCATTTGGAAGCAATCGTCGAGCAAGCGCTGAGTGAAATCAGCATCGTAAGTACATAAAATATTTTAAACATATTTTTCACATTTTCCTCTAATCGATCAATTGAACGAGGCCTTTGGCCACGAGTTTTCCAGTGAGAGTCTTTTGACTTCCCACGGTTCTGATTTTGACATCATCGCCGAGATATCCATTTTGTTGCGCAACGCCGCGGGTGGTGACAAAGAAATCTTCGTTACCTGTTTTGACTTCCACTTCATCGCCGAACTTCAATGCCAATTCTTTATCGAGTGATCCCATAGTGACTTGGGATCCACTGTACATTCCAGTTCTAGCCACCGAAGTCAAAAGATCAGCCGCCGTAGCCGGAAGCTCAGAAAGATAAGTCACATTGCGCTCTTCCCATGAAACATCCGTTGATTTTATTTTTGTCAGCATCTTCACAGGATTTTTCAGTGTCGCCACTTGTGCTTGATATTCCATATGACCATTCACCCAAAGATTCTGGAGAAATTGCGCTTGATCTTCAATAATGACTTCAAACTGAAATGGTCCCTTAGGTCTTCTCTGTAAGGGGACAACTTTCCATTTTGCAGTTTCAGATAGCTCTGGAAGATGCAGAGGCTGAAGGTCTTTGAGTTCCGTGCGCCATCCTTGTGGAGCAACAGCTTTTAGCTCGATGAGCATAGCGACTTTTAAAGTGCTTTCGCTCAATCGGTTATCTGCTCTTTGAATTTCTATTTCTTTTGGCAAAATGAAATGAATCGTTCTTAAATCGTTTTGATAGGGTTTTAGTTTGTTAACAAAATCGGCGGTTGTCCATTTAATCGATTGGCCAGCATTTGGAGATTGATCTAAAACCAGATCGCCGATTACAGAAGTACTTTCAGGTGATGCAAAATCAACAACATCTCTAAGGCGAATTTCTGAAGTGTTAACAGTAGCTATTTTTTTTACTGTCGCAGAATCAAAAGCCCTGGCGTTGAGGCACGTGAATGCAATGATCATAAAGACCATGCGATTATTAAAAATGTTCACATCACTGATTTTTCTCACCATTACCTCAAGTTATTAGAAAATTGGAGCATCTGATCTGCTGCTTGAACCACTTTGGAATTACTTTCGTAATTTCGCTGGGTCCGAATCATATCCACCATCTCATCTACTATATTGACGTTGCTGCCTTCCAATTCGCCTTGAGCCAAAGTGCCCAAGCTATTGTCGCCGGGATTTCCTTGAATTGGCGCACCACTCGCAGATGTAGGAGCAAATAAATTTTTGCCCAATGATTTAAGACCGGCAGGATTGATAAAATCCACCAACTGAATCTGCCCGATGTCTTGTCGGGTGCCATCACCCATTTCAACTGTCACTTTCCCGAAGTTATTGATTCCAACCGCGGTAGAATTTCCAGGAATAACAATTTCCGGAATCATGGGATTGCCATTTTTATCGCAAATTTTTCCACTCGCGTCCCGGTGAAAAGTTCCGTCACGAGTGTAACCAACTTCACCATTAGGAGTTTGAATTGGAAAAAAACCTTTGCCTTCAATAGCTACGTCCAATGTATTTTTTGTGATTTGAACGTGCCCATCTTCAAATATTTTCTGAGAAGCAGCAGTCTTAACACCCAATCCCACTTGCACTCCAGTGGGATGAGAAATGTTTTTATTTTCCTGAGCGCCAGGCTCCTTGATCGTTTGATACAAGAGATCTTCAAATTCCGCTCGCGACTTTTTGAACCCAGTAGTACTGACGTTCGCCATATTATTCGCGATGGTGTCCAAGGATGTTTGCTGAGCCTGCATGCCGGATGCAGCCGTGTTAAGTGCTTTAAGCATTTAAATTCTCCTTATCAACCGATTTTCGGCACATCATTGACTAGTTTAGAATCCATTTCGTCGTAAGCTTTAATCACGCGCTGAGCACTTTCAAAATTGCGTGTCGTCTGAATCATGTCCGTCATTTCCTTCACCACGTTCACGTTTGAAGTTTCTAAAAAACCTTGTTGAACGGTGGTTTGTGGAGCTGGCGATTGGGGAACACCCGAATCCATCACGGCATAAAGAGCGTGACCAATTTTTGAGAGATGATTGTTGTTTTCATATTCGACTAAACTTAACTGCCCAAGATTTTGTGAATCTTGATAGATCTCACCTTGATTCGTGAAAGTGACAGCTTCTCTACCGTTGAGTTTAATTTGTCTTCCTTCAGCAGGACCTTCGCCTTTTTTCAAAACAGGGTAGCCATCGGTTGTGATTAAAGTCCCATCTGCGGAAAGCCCCATCGTTCCCTTGCGAGTCAGTCTTGAACCTTGGGGAGTGAGGACTTCTAAAAATCCTTTGCCTTCGAGCGCCACATCTAAATGATTGCCCGTGGCTTTCAAACCACCTTGCGAATAATCAGTGAACGTTCCGTCAACATCGACGAAACTTTTTGCCGTGCCTTGCATATCATAGAAGCTGGCCACACTGGCCGTTGTTCTAGGAACGGTATTCACATCCGGCGATCTCTCTAAGAGAGCGAGCTCTTCTTTGAAAGTATTTTTATCCGATTTAAATCCTGGTGTATTTGCGTTCGCAATATTTTGCGCGATGGTGTCGAGTTGGTGACTCTGTGCCATTGCTCCTGATAGTGCGGAATATATTCCTTTGCTCATTTAACACCCCTTCCAATAAAAATTATGAGCAGGGTTCGTGCCACCAAGACGTAAGTCTGAAATTTAGTTCGCAAGATTAGTTAAGTGTTTGAATCCTCGTCGTAGAAATAATTTTTATTTTTATCGACTAGACTTTTTGCGAGGTGGTTTCTTTGACGCTCGTGTCAAAAAGATGGAGAGAGAGAAACCGGTCTAGGGAACAAAGATTGTTCATAGTAACCTGATGATGTTGGCCGATCTATAAGGCTAATGATTAGCCTTTAAAAAGAGAACGGATTCTCTGATGAAAAAATGGAATTTATATTTCGGCTTTCTATTTTCTATTTTGTTTTCACTTTTACTTTCTCTTGGGTGCTCTTCTGTCACACCTACTTCTGGCGGCACCTTGGGCATTGCAACCAAAGTTACGGACATGAGTATTAGCTGGCCAATGGTCCCTCAGAACTCTGCAGCGATAGTTTTGCCATCGGATCAAATTCAAGCGGTGGTAGCTAGCGCTCCCATTGCCATCGCCAAAATTAAAATTCCCAAACCGAATGACTACAAAGACAATGAAGAAGACCAAGACTCTTCCGTTCCATTGATTTTTGATATCCCGGTTTCTTACAACACTCAAGTTCAATACTGGATTCACTTTTATCAAACGAATGGTCGCAGCTCCTACACCACATGGCTTGAGCGTTCTTCCCGCTATCTGCCTTTGCTGAAGCGCACATTAAAGAACGAAGGACTTCCGCAAGATTTAGCTTACCTCTCTATGATTGAGAGCGGGTTTTCCGCAAAAGCGTCTTCAAGTGCGAATGCCGTTGGACCTTGGCAATTTATTCGTGAAACCGGAACCCGCTATGGATTAAAAATATCTTGGTGGTTGGATGAACGACGTGATTTTCAAAAGAGCACCATTGCTGCGGCTAAATATTTAAAGAAAATGTATGGGATGTTTGACAACTGGTATCTAGTGGCCGCTGGCTACAATACCGGTGAAGCGCGCATTGCTCGAATGATCCACAAACATCAGACTCATAATTTTTGGAAGATTGCTCAAAAAGATCTGCAGGATGAAACAAAGGACTATGTTCCTAAATTTATCGCCGCTCTCTTGATCGCTAAAAGTCCAGAGATGTACGGTTTCAGAAATATCAACTACACTGAACCGCTATTGTTTGAACATTTCCGTGTTCCTGGCGGAACTAAGCTTGCGGACATCGCAGATGCCGTTGGTGTCACTCATAAATACATGGAAGAACTCAACCCGGAACTCACTCACGGTTACATTCCCGACAACGTGGACAGTCATCTGATTCGCATTCCCAAAGGATCGCTGCAGCTGGTCTCATTTTTCATCCGCAAAAACTTTGTGAGCAGTCGCTAAACTCGAATTCGAAAATTAGACTTCCCGGGGCAGCTTTGCATTGAACACTATTGTGCGAAATTCATCGTGACGTTCATTCGCACGATTGAGTGTCTCAACCATGGCACCAATTGCGTCATACATTGCGTGATTGTTGGCAGTTTGCTGATCGACTTCAACCTGAGTCTTAAAATACATACTTTTAATTTCAACTTTATAACCGTCAATTTTAATATGAATAGACTTGAACTCATCTTTATAACTATCGATTTTCAAATCCATGGAATCAAAACGTTTATCCATGGAGTCGAATCGGCTATCAATAGAATCAAAACGCTTATCCATGGAATCGAATCGGCTATCAATAGAATTGAACCGATGATCATGACTGCTTGATTTAGCTCTTATCTCCGAAGCTAGGCTTGAGAACATGACCCGAGTCACGGGGGCATCTTTATTTGATGTCACGATTTTCTTGGTTAATGTTTTAGCTTTCACAGTCATTAGTCACCTCAAGACGAAAAAATCTAACACGACCGAAAAGGCTTTTGCAAACATCCCGTCCAGCTCAAATTAGCTACGGTGTTTATAAAAAGAAAATACATCCGGAAACATTCGAACTTCGGACATTACCATGGACAAAATCTGTTGAAACTCGTGTAATGCCGGCACAGAGGTTAATTAAAATGACTATTGAAATTGTCTTGGGCGTCGCGATCTATTTTATTGTAAGATGCATTCTCTTTGGATTTTACACCGTTGATCAAAACGAACGGGCTGTAAAAACCATCTATGGAAGAGCAGAACGTTTCAAAGATCATCGCACTATCAACGAACCTATTGGCCAGACTCTTAACGACGAAGAAAAAGAGCGCTACAACTTTCCGGTCGTCATTGTGATTGGTCCCGGACTTCATTTTAAAATGCCTTGGGAACGGATCTATAAAACTTCTATAGCCACTGAAACTATCAATATGGCCACTGATCCCGAAACTCCTAGCGCAAACACCCAGGGAACTATTCTTGAAGCGGTCACCAGAGATCAACTTAACATTGGGCTAACCGGCCAAATTAGATTTAAAGTTTGCGAGCAGAATCTCTACGCCTATTTCTTTGGAATTAAAACGCCGATCGTACACGTCATTGGATATTTTGTTTCTATCTTGAGAGAAAAAATTGCCAATTATGAAAGCAAAGGCGCTCCAATCGACGCTTCTACCGCTGTCAGTGACACTCATATTTCTGACACAATCTCTATCAACGATTTAAGAAAAAATCTCCGCGAAATCAATGACAACATGTTGGTCGAATCAGCTTCTTCATCAGCAAGATATGGAATTGTTTTGGAAGCATCCTTAATCACGGGCATCGAGCCGCCGCAAGAAGTTGAATCCGCACTCGCAGCAATCAATACCGCTTACAATAATGTGTCTTCAGAAATCAGTTTGGCCAAAGCATCTGCCGATCAAACAATTGTACTTTCTAGACGCGCTGTCGAAATTGAAACTCTGAAAGTGCAAGCCGAAGTAGAACCTTTGATGGCTCTCGCAAGACAATTGAGAGAGTTGAAAAAAGCTGGTCCAGGAGTCCTAGATAATTTTGTGCGCAATGTGAAAATGAATACATTTCAAAAAGCAAAACGCATCATTATTGAAATTGGAGGTGCAAAATGATGGTTATAGTTGGAATCGTCTCCGCATTGCTCTTTGAATTAATAGTTCTCAAACTTTTAAATTTCTTCTTATTTTTTACCACGGTCCAAGAATCCACCTGTCAAGTCTATGTGCTCTTCGGCGAAGTGGTGGACACCATCACCGAACCCGGACTTTACTTTCTTTGGCCAAGACTTTCTTGGAAAGCCTTCGTCATAAATCTTCTTGGAAAAGTTTATATTTTGGATTTGCGAATGGACCAAACTTATTTGCGCAGCCAAGCGGTGAATTCCGAAGAAGGCGCACCCATGGGCGTTGGCGTTTGGTATGAAACATACATCTACAATCCCATTTCATATTTGTTTAAAAACTCCGATCCTCGCGGATCACTAGCAGCCAATGTGAGTAATGCAACCGTACGTTGCTTGAGTAATCTTCCACTTTCAAAAATGCTGGAAGATCGCCATGGCTTGAGCCAAGTGCTCCGAACCGAAGTCACGCAAAAATCTCAGGATTGGGGGTATAAACTAGGTTCAGTTTATATTCGCAAAGTTCATTTCAGAGATGAAAACATGACACACGAAATTGAAAGCAAAGTTGTAAACAGGCTTCGACAGGTGACGGCCTCCATCAAACAAGATGGTGACAACCAGGTGCATGTCATCACCAACACGGCCCAAAGAACTGCTTCTATTGAGTTTGCAAAAGCTGGAGCCGTGCGACCCAAAATTGTAGGACAAGCACTGAGCGAAGTGGCTCAAGATGGAGACGTCACAGAGGCACTTTTTGAAATTTTAGAAACGCAAAAGATTTTAGACAATGCCGGTGAATTGATTTTGGTACCAAAGGGAAAACAATTTATCAGTGATCTACTGGGAAGCCAAAATACGGGATTAAAGTAAGTTAGGGACCCTCATTTTCTGTAAGCGTTGAGTTTATAGTACTGTGTGCCATGCACGAGAGGTCCATCTGCGCGGATAACGAATTATTTAAATCCGAGTTGCTTCAAACTTTTATAAATCGGCGTCACTTGAGACGGCTTCTTTATCAGATTCTGTGATCAATCCCCGAGCCACCCATAAATTTAAAAGCCATTCTGTTTCTTAATATCTATATGACAACAAAACAACTCCTGGCTGATCTATGGTTGGCCTATTGTTGTCGCTAAAGTACAAGGTATACTTTAGCCTAGCTTTCTTGAATCTATTCTTTGCAAAGAACCTAGAAATATCTTAATTTCATTCCATGCTCATCATTAAAAAATATGGCGGAAGCTCTTTGAGCTCCCCCGAAAAAATTCTCGCCATCGCTAAGAATTTGAAAAAACTCAAAGAGCAGAACCATGATCTCATCGTGGTTGTTTCTGCGATGGGCGACACAACTGACACTTTGATTGAACTCACTCGAAAAATTACCACAACTCCTATTCAGCGCGAAATGGATATGCTGCTTTCGGCCGGTGAAAGAATTTCCATGGCAATGCTTGCCATCGCGCTCAACTCCATGGATGTGGAAGCAATCAGCTTCACCGGATCTCAAAGCGGGGTTTTCACAGACTCAAGTCACGCAAATGCGCGCATCAACGACATCAAAGCTATTCGCGTGAAAGAAGAAATTGCGCGCAGGCGAGTGGTGATCATTGCAGGATTTCAAGGTGTAAATCCTCTCACAAAAGAAGTCACTACACTTGGTCGAGGAGGCAGTGACACCACTGCTGTAGCAATGGCCGCAGCTTTTCAAGCCTCACGCTGTGATATTTTAACCGACGTGGAAGGAATCTTCACCGGCGATCCTCGAATCGAAAATTTAGGCTGCGTTCAAATTCCCGAAATTGAATATGATCTCGCACTCGAAATGACTTACTGGGGCGCAAGCGTTTTACATTTCCGAAGTGTGGAACTTGCCGAACGTTATCAAATTCCTATCACCGTCAATCTCAGTTTAGAAATGGGACCAGGCACTTTAATTAAGTCAAAAAAGGAAAATGCAATGGAGCAAACTAAAGTTATAGCCGTCAACTCCAACACTCAAGTGGCCTGCCTCAATTTAAAAAATATTTTCGATTTAACCAGCGCTTTAGAAATTATCGCAAAAAGTATTAAGTCTGTGGGAATGGCCACGCCCCAAATTATTTACCAACGAAAAACATCTGGAGGCATAGAAGTTTTCTTAGGATTGCCTGAAGAAAATTTTGATAATTTAGCCCGAGGCATATCTCAATCTATTGGTGCAGACGGAGAGCTATCAGACGCTTGGAACACTGTCACACTGACTGGGCGCGGGCTCGTGAATTCACAAGTGGCTTTCGAAGCTAGTGCCAGCTTGAAATCAGCAAATATTATTCCTGAGGCCTTAATTATCTCACCCCTTAGCCTGACATTTCTTGTGTTAAAAGACGCGCGCGAAAAAGCTATCCAAACACTGCACGGAAAATTCATATGAGGGTACGCCGTACCATATCCGGAGCCGTGAGCGATCTCATAGTTCGTATAGTTCCGGGGGTGGTACGGCGTACCTTTATTAAGTACATTGCCAGCGGGTTTGGGCTGGGCTTTATACCTAAGGCTCCTGGAACATTTGGAACTCTTTTAGGCATCCCATTATTTTGGTGGTTCACCTACCACCAAGATCTTCAGTCCATGCTGTTTATATTTTTCTTTGTCCTTGGCGCTTGCATTATTGCAGAGCTGGCAGGTCCCCTATTTGGCGAAGTCGATTCTCAAAAAATCGTCATTGATGAAGTAGCGGGATTTATAGTGACTGTTTTGTGGCTTCCCCGCACTTGGCAAACCGTCGTGTTAGGATTTATTCTTTTTCGATTTTTTGACATTCTTAAACTAGGGCCGATAAAATATTTCGAGCGAAAACTTCCTGGCGGAATTGGCGTGGTGATGGATGATGTGCTCGCAGGAATTTTCGCAAATATTATTTTGCAATTGATCTACGCCAAAACAAATTGGCTCGGTCTTCAACTCGTCTAATGGTTAGTCTGATAGGTTTTTGACCGAAGTCCGAAAATATCCGGATCTCGGCCGGAATTGGAGAAAACAGCATGCCGCATCTTAAAGTCGTAAACTTAGTAAAAAAAATTGCAACGCAATTTGTTAAGCGCAAGTTAACACTTGGCTTTGCGGAAAGTTGCACCGGTGGACAGGCGTCAGCCGCTGTCACGGCCCGTTCCGGGTCATCTAAATATTTTTTCGGCGGCCTTGTTTGCTATGCAAACCAAACAAAGCATGATTTATTGGGGGTGAAAAAAGGGGTGCTCAAAAAGCACGGGGCCGTCTCTGAGCCAGTGGCAATAGCTATGGCAAAAGGGGCGAAAAAAGCATTAAAAGTTGATTGGGCTTTATCACTGACCGGCATCGCTGGTCCAACTGGTGGAACGCCTGACAAACCCGTAGGACTTGTGCACTTTGGAATTGTTGGCCCAAGTTTTGAATTGAGTGCTCGCAAGGTCTTCAAAGGATCCCGAACGAAAGTTCAAAAGCAGGCGACGGAGTTTGCCCTCCAACTGCTTTTAAAAAGTTTAAAATCTTAACGTCCCCATAAAGGAGGCATTCGTAAATGGCAAATCCAACAACAGAAAGAGAAAAGGCCCTTGAACTCGCAGTAGGTGCTATCGAAAAACAATTCGGTAAAGGTTCTATCATGCGACTTGGAGCTAACGAACATATCTCTGGTGCAGAAGTTGAAACCATCAGCACGGGTTCACTCGCGCTGGATATCGCTCTTGGTATCGGCGGATTACCCCGCGGTCGAATCGTTGAAATTTATGGGCCCGAGAGTTCTGGTAAAACAACACTGACTCTTCATGCCATTGCTGAAGCACAAAAAGCTGGCGGTATCGCGGCTTTTGTCGATGCTGAACATGCACTTGATGTCACTTACGCTCGCAAACTTGGCGTTAAAACAGATGATCTCTTGATCTCTCAACCAGACACTGGTGAGCAAGCTCTTGAAATTGTTGAAACACTTGTTCGCTCTGGCGCAATCGATATTTTAGTTATCGATTCGGTGGCCGCTCTTACACCTCGCGCTGAAATTGAAGGCGAAATGGGAGACAGTCATATGGGTCTTCAAGCTCGTTTGATGTCTCAAGCTTTGAGAAAATTAACAGGAACAATTTCCAGATCCAAAACCCTGGTTATTTTCATCAACCAAATTCGTATGAAGATTGGTGTGATGTTCGGAAATCCTGAAACCACCACCGGCGGAAATGCTCTGAAATTCTATTCGTCTGTTCGATTAGATATTCGTCGCATTGGCGCAATCAAAAACGCTGAACAGGTCGTCGGCAATAGAACTTCCGTCAAGGTTGTTAAAAATAAAATGGCTCCTCCGTTTAGAAATGTTGAATTTGATATCATGTACGGTGAAGGCATCAGTCGCGAAGGAGATATTCTGGATCTCGCGTCCAATGAGAACATCGTGGAGAAATCAGGTTCATGGTTCAGCTACAAAGGCGAACGTTTAGGACAGGGTCGTGATTCGGTGAAGCAAATGCTGAAGGAAAATCCCAAGCTAGCAGAAACGATTCGCGAAGAAGTTTTGGCAAAACATAAAATCGGTAAAGCTACCGCTGCCGCGGCTTCGGTCGCAGCTGCAAAAGCAGCACAGGAAACTATGAATGCGCCAGTGATCGTTACCGCAGCTTCAAGAGGAACACCCGTTCCACCAGTAGCTAAAGCGGCAGCGGCATCAGCTGAAAAAACAGCCCCGGCTAAAAAGCACTAAGTATCAAGATATACTGAAAAGCTAAAAGCCCCGGCTGGAAACAGTCGGGGTTTTTTATTAAGGTGAATTGAAAAAATATGGCTTTCGAAAGAAAAAAAATCACTTTGCAACAAGTGAAAAATAAGCTTCTCTGGCGAATCTCAAAGCGAGATCACTCCGTTTTCGAACTTCGGCAGAAACTTCGCGTGAAAAATGATTACACGGAAGAAGATTTTCAACTTGCTCTCGAATGGCTGCAAAAGCTTGGCTATTTGGTCGACGAATCCGTCATGGCCGAAAGACTTATTAAAAAATATCGCTCTGAAGGCCGAAGCAAGAAGTACATAAGTGGAAAACTCCGTCAAAAAGGAATCAAGACCGAGCCTACAGAACAGGAAGATGGCACGATCGGGGATTCACTTACTAACCGTGATGGCGAAAAAGAAGCTGCTCGTATATTTCTCGATAAAAAACTTCGAGGCAAGCAGGTTTCAGAGCTTGATCGGGATGAAAAACAGACCATGATGAGACGCATGACAACCCGTGGATTTTCCTATGAAACTGTGAGAGAATTGCTGAAATGAAAACATCCGAAGTTAGATTAAAATTCGTAGATTATTTTAAGCGCCAAGGCCACCAGCTGGTTCCGAGCTCACGGCTTGTACCAGACAACGACCCCACCCTACTTTTTGTAAATTCGGGAATGGTGCAATTTAAAAATGTGTTTTTGGGGTTCGACAAACGCCCTTACACCCGTGCCACCACGGCACAGAAATGTGTGCGCGCTGGTGGAAAACACAATGACTTAGATAACGTCGGGCACACGGCTCGCCATCATACTTTTTTTGAAATGATGGGGAATTTTTCCTTCGGAGATTATTTTAAAAAAGAAGCCATTCATTTTGCTTGGGATCTTTTGACAGTTGATTTTAAAATTCCCAAAGAAAAATTATCCGTCACGGTTTTCCGAGACGACGACGAAGCGTTTGAAATTTGGAACAAACAAGAAAACGTTCCCGCCGAACGTATTTCTCGATTCGACGAAAAAGATAATTTCTGGCAAATGGCCGACACCGGCCCTTGCGGTCCTTGCAGCGAAATATTTTATGATCATGGTCCACAAGCCAATTGCCCTGATCAAAAAAGATGCAAAGTAGGTTGCTCATGCGATCGATTTGTCGAAATTTGGAATCTGGTTTTCATGCAATACAACAAAGATGAAAACGGAAAACTTAATCCACTTCCAAAACCTTCAGTGGACACCGGCGCTGGTTTAGAGCGCCTCGCGGCGGCCATGCAAAAAGTGGCCAGCAACTACGACACAGATATTTTTTTGGATCTGTTCAAAGTGATTGAGAAAGTTTCTGGAAAAAAATATCTATCCTCGCAATTCAACAAAGAGGTTTCAGCGAGCAATGAAGACATCAATGTTGCTATGCGAGTGCTTGCCGATCACTCACGCGCGGCTGCTTTTTTGATTGCCGATGGAACCATTCCCTCTAACGAAGGACAGGGTTACGTTCTAAGAAGAATCATGCGTCGTGGAATCAGATACGGCCGAAAACTTTCTCATCAAACATTGATCCTCCCCACCGTCAAAGAAGTCATTCGGATCATGGGAGATTTTTATCCAGAATTAAAACAGCGCGAAAATTTTATTTTGAATTCCGTCGCAACGGAAGAAGAGCGCTTTCTCACAACACTTGACCTCGGCACAGAATTATTTAACAAAGCCATCACCGACAAAAGCAATATCACGGAAGTGATAGTTTCGAACAGTGGCGTGGTTAAGAAATCCTTGTCTGGTGAAATTGTTTTTAAACTTTATGACACATTTGGATTTCCCGCCGACCTCACAAGAATCATGGCGGAAGAACGAGGCCTCACTATTAATGAGGCTGAATTTGAACAAGCGATGACCAAACAAAAAGAAACAGCCAAAGCGAGCGGAAAGTTTTCTTCCAAGGGCAGCGAAGGCATTGGACAGTTGATGAAAGCAACCCAAGGCATCCCTGCCACAAAGTTTCTCGGTTACGACACTCTGCAATCCAGCAGCAAGGTTCTAGGACTTTACGCGAATGGGGAGAATGTCGCGGAGCTTAAAGAGCAAGGTGTGTTAGTCGTAGACCAATCTCCATTTTATGCTGAAGGCGGCGGACAAATTGGCGATCACGGGACAGGTTATATTAGCGGAAGCAATCCCACCGCACCAAAAACTTTATTTTTTGAAATTCATGAAACTAAGAAACTGAATGATGTCTTTTTGCATTTTGTTGAAGTCAAATCGGGAAGCATTAAATCTGGTGACACCATATCGTTAGAAGTTTCTCATGAACGCAGAAACACTCAGCGCAACCACAGCGCAACTCACCTGTTGCATGCGGCACTGAGAAAAGTTTTAGGCGATCATATTTCGCAAGCTGGAAGTTCCGTCGATCCACAACGACTGCGTTTTGATTTCACTCAACCAAAACCTCTCACACCGGATGAACTGAAAAAAGTTGAAACCATGGTGAACAAAGAAATTGCACGTGCAGAGCCAGTTCAATCCAATGTTATGAATTATAAAGACGCTATTAAAACTGGCGCGATGGCTCTTTTCGGAGAAAAATACGGAGATGAAGTGCGCGTGCTGAAGATGGGAGAATTTTCTACCGAGCTTTGCGGTGGCACTCACGTCCACAACACAGGTGACATTCGGTTGTTCAAAATACTGCGTGAAGGCGGAGTTTCCAGTGGTGTAAGACGGATTGAAGCCATTACCGGGGACGCGGCTGTCAACTACATGCAGGAACGAGATTCCGAACTTGCTCGGATTGAAGAAAATTTAAAACTGGCAACAACTGAACCCGGAAAAGTTATTGAAAGAATCCAGAAACTCCAAGAGCAAATCAAAAAGCTTGAGAAAGATCTCAAAAATTCTTTAAGCCAAGGCCAAAGCTTCAGCATTGATGACATTGTTAAAAATGTTAAAAAAATCAAAGACACTCAAGTGGTGAGTTCCAAAGTGGAGATCTCTGACCGAGATCTTCTCAGTGAACTTTCGGATAAAATCAAAGACAAAATTCAATCGGGAATTGTGATTCTCATTGGAACTCCAAGTGAAGAATCTCCAAATAGTCCAATTGTTGTTAACGTCACCAAAAATATTGCCGATAAATTCCACGCGGGAAATATTTTGAAACAAGTTGCCGCCGTCATGGGTGGCAAAGGTGGCGGACGGCCTGATTTTGCACAAGGTTCCGGGCCCGATGCTTCAAAAGCACAAGAAGCCATCGATAAATCGTTCGAATTTATTTAAAAATATAGTTGTAAAATCAGCGGCTCTTTTAAATTTTATTTGATCGAATCGATTGCATTGAGAAGATAACCGCAGTCATGAACAACGGCAAATTGGGCACTCCCTATTTTTGCCAAAGCACTCACTATAAGACAGCTATGGAAAATCTAGAAAAAGACATTTTTAGCCATTGAACCAGAAACTATTTTATTTTTCGGTAAGCGGAATAGGCATCGGTAAATTTTAAATTCTTTATTTTCTTCGCTATTTTTTCTTCGAATTTATGCAACAATAAATGCCTTAGTTCTCCAAGAGCGCGACGCTTCAGTCGAGCGATATTTTTTTGATTTTCCGGAGCCATTTTCAAAAGACTATCTACTAAATTTTCAATGCCTCGATTTTCCAAAACAGAAGTGAGGAAAATTTCCCGAGATCGTCGAGAACTGTCGTGAGGATCACCTTCTTGTTCCACAAGTGAGTGAAGTTCTGCAGCTAAAGCCTCGGCACCTGGCCTGTCGGCTTTGTTAACCACAAAACAATCGGCGATTTCTAAAATTCCGGCTTTGAGAGTTTGGATGACGTCTCCGCTTTCCGGAACCAAAACCACCGCAGTGGCATCCGCCAAATTCATAATTTCCAATTCGGTCTGTCCGACGCCAACAGTTTCTATTAAAATAATGTCGTAGCCACACAGTTCAAAAATTTTAGCCATGGCTCCCGTGGCCACACTCAATCCGCCAAATCCTCCGCGTGATCCGAGCGATCGAATGAAAACTTCCGGATCCTCTGCATGTTGATTCATACGCACGCGATCACCTAAGAGCGCTCCGCCAGAAAATGGTGAAGAAGGGTCGACAGCCAAAACGGCAACGCGAAGTTTTTTGGAACGTAAAATTTTGATAACAAGATTAAGCAGGCTGCTTTTGCCAGCGCCTGGTGGACCGGTGATTCCAATTCGTAACGCGGGAACATGTTTTGAATTGCCGGATTCGGCAGAAAGAAAATCAATAGCTTCGCTCAGATGATCCTCGGCAAAGCTCAAAAGCTGAGCTGTAGCTCTGATATCGTGCTTTTGTGCGGCCTTAAGAAGACGTTTTTGAGCGTTTTTTATCACCCTTTGATTAATCCATAACTCATTGATTTTGTAATGCTTTATCTCCTTCAGACCACCTCTGTCACTGTGGTGAGCAGGTGTCGAACTTTGTGGCATCCCCAATGACCAAGCAAAGTACAAGGGTTTCAATGACTTAGATAATCCCTGCTTTGGCATCCAGCGTGTAATAGGAGAGTGTAGAGGTAAGAGCATATGAAGCGGTATATTATAATTCTAGTCATGACGATTTTAACTGCCAAGTTTATGGCTTCGTCGATTATGAAATTCATGCCCCAGACTGCTGAACATGTTTTTGAATCCAACTCGTTTCATAAAATAATCACACTTTTCAGTAATCATGAAAAAGACAACAAGCTGCAAGCACAAATCAGTATGCCTAAATTTAAATTTATTCCTCCTCATTTCAAAACTCCCGATCTCAGGGGGGAAAAACTCAAACGACGTCAAGAATTAGCATTGAAATTACTTGCTGACGAAGCCGCAAAGAAAATCGCTAATGAGAAAAAAAATGCAGATCGGCGTAAAGATCGCAAAAAGAAATTGGAACAAGCACAGAGTGGAGATAAGAAAACTCAAGCAGTCGCAGCACGAACCTATGTGGCACCACTCGCTCCTGTGATACCTTCATTCAAATATCCCGTAGCTCCGACACTTGAATTAGGAGTCAACATTAAGAGCCGACCTACAAAAGCACCATCGGCACCTGCAACCATCACTGCTCTAGGAAGCGCCACTCAAACAGCGGACATCAGTTACTGGATGAAAACATTGCTCGTAAATCCGAGTGCTGCTCAATTCAGAATTTTCTTGAGCATGTACAAAACAAGACAAATCACTGCCGCCCAATATTACCAAGTGGTGAAAGCATTAGCTGCTTCAAAGAATGTCGCAGCCAGAAATTTAGCGGTGATGGGTGCATCGGTTGAACCGCAAGCAGAAGCATTTCAGATTCTAGCCGATGAAACTTACAACGAAACCGATTCTGCCGTGCAGGCTCTCGCATCTCAGCATCTTCAAGTTTACGCGAATGTGCAATATTTGCCTCTCATGTCTCAGTCTCTCTCTACCGGGGATGTAAATACAAAAACGGCCGTCACTCACGTGGTCGATCAGATTGCTTTGATCGTTAAGAGCAGCCCACAAACGATCACCTCCACCACCAAAACCTGGCTCACTTTGTTTGCTTCGGACTTTACCAGCTATTTGAAGACCGGAGTCTCCGCTCAATCGACCGCAAGTCTACTTGCCTCAACCCAACAGGCATTGACCGATGTCAAAGCCGCATTGGGACTTTCCTAATTCAACTATAAAATTTGATTTCTTAACGGTGTTAGATCAAACTGATTCTCACTGTGACAATCAGAAAATTTTTTACCCATATTTTAATGATTCTGTTATTTGTTTGGGCGAATCCCGCACAGGCGATTATTAGCCTTCCATCGGGAATGTCAAATGACGAACAAAAATCCATGCTGCAGACCCTCGCCTTTGGAACGAGTTTTCGGCCTGTAAACAATCCGTATCCACTTGGCGGTTATAGCGGACTTGAACTTGCAATCTCAGGACAAACCATTCCCACGGCAGATATTAGCTATTATGGAAATCACACAGATCAGCAAAGCACTCTGACCTATCCATTGATAAGTATCGGTAAAGGTGTTTTTGATAACACGGATATTTTCTTCAGTTTCATCCCATATGATCAAGCGACGGGAATGGGAATCTACTCTGGTGGACTTCGCTGGACTTTTTTTCAAGCTACGTTTGTTCCAGCGAGTTTTAGTTTTTTGGCTCATGCATCAAACGTAAATATTGAAAATAACTTTATCGCGCAAACCGAAGGCACCGATATCATCATGGGTGTGAACGTGGATCCATTTGCATTTTATTTTGGGACAGGAGTGCTGTACGGCCAAGCCCAGTTCAGTCCGAATTTGACATTTGATTCCACTAGGTCCAATCAAGTGGGAACAACTTTTCATTCCATCATTGGTATCAATGTCAGTATTTCAAGTTTTTTTACAGCATTCGAAGTTGATTCGTACAGCAAAATTATGCTCGCACTTAAATGCGGCGCTAGATTCTAATCTTATAGTGTTTTGATTTTTTCTAAAATGCTGGTGGTGGAATGACCGGGAACAAAAGGCAGGCTTTTGCAAATCCCGCCGTAAGATTCCACAAACTCTCGACCCACGATTTTACTCACATCCCAGTCCCCGCCTTTGACAAGAATCTGAGGTCGTATAATTTTAATGAGCTCGAGCGGTGTGTCGTCAGTGAAAACTTGAACCGCGTCTACTGATTTAAGGCTCATCAGAATCACTTCTCGATCCTTTTCATTTTGAACCGGACGCTCTTGACCTTTGAGTTTTTTCACACTGGCATCAGAATTGAGTCCAATAAAAAGAAAATCGGCCAGAGCTTTCGCTTGAGCGAGATAAGTCACGTGACCAAGATGAAGAATATCAAAACATCCATTTGTAAAAACTATTTTGCGATTCTCCCTATGAAGTTTTTCACAAAAAGATTTCAGATCACCTGGACTCATTGAATTTCCGAGTAAAGTTTCACTCCGGAAAGTGAACCCGCGAGGTCTTTACCAAACGCAGAACTAAGAGCTGGTAAAACCACAAATCCAGTAATGGTGATTAGAAAAGTCCGAAACGCCACTCTGAACGGGTAAGAAAGCTTGGCTTGATCTTCATAATTTCCTAAACGCGAATCAAAAACCCATTCGCCCAAAGTCTTTGCAAAGAAAGTTCTGCAAGTGACGGTGTAAATTTCAAAGACAGCAAACACAATTGCTAAAGAAGCCATCTGCACGCCAAAATCTGTGGCAAGTGTTTCTAATAATGAAGACACTTCTACTTTGGTGAGTGCAAATACCACGGCGGAAAAGAGCAAAGTCATTCCTGCAATCATTGCTGAATCAAAAAGTGCCGCGGGCCAATTGGATGAAGCAGGTTGCAAACGTCCTACTGTTTGCGTTGTGGCCACTTTAGATTTTTCCAAAATGGTAGCACCTTGAAGTGCGGGCTTCCAAGCAGGCCCCACATTTGTGGCTCCGGTCTGGGGTCGTTGATTTTGAATCGGCCCTTGGCGCTGAGGCATTTGCGAATTCGTCATCTGTGGATTGATAGTTGGTCTTTGCAAACTAAAACTTGGTGTCGCCGCACTTGTGTTCATCTGCGGTTTTGACTTCGGCAGTATTCCAGTTTGTGTTGGCATAGAGCTAAAAGATTCCATCGAATCCAGCGATTGCAGATCGTCTCTGAGTTCAATTATTTTTTTCTGAAATCCCAGACCTTCAGTCAGGGGTTTGAATTCAAAATCTTCTTGAATGTCCGTTGTATTTGGCATGGTCTATCCTCCGGTTTGATTTCCTTCGTGCCGCGAACTTCGAGAGCGAAGTCAACGCATAAGGTCAAAGTGATATTTTATGACGGACACGATAGTGATGCAAGCCGTTTCCACACGTAAGACTAAATCACCAAGGGTGATAGGTTTCAGGCCCTTGGTCTGGAGACTCGAAACTTCATCTGGGCTAAAACCGCCCTCGGCTCCAATGATAACCGTGACCCATTCGGTTTGCCGATTAAAGTTTACCAATTCGGATTTTATGTCCTGTACAGACTCACCTTCGAACAGAAAAACGGCAGATTTGAGATCCGTATTCTCTAAGAAATTTTGCAATGTATTGATTGCGGGAATTTCCATGGGCCAAGATCTTCCCGATTGTTTGCACGCTTCCAAACTTATTTTTTTCCAACGGGTTATTTTATCCGTCAAGACTTCCGAATTTTTTTTCATAAAACTTCGCTCACTCAGAAGCAAAACTATTTCCTTCACTCCTAATTCGGCAGCTTTTTGAACGATCAAATCCATTGTTTGAAACTTAGGAAGGCAAACGGCAAGACGAATATAAGGTTTGGGCAGTGGCGGAAGGTCTTTGATCTCTAGCACTTCGAGCGTCGCCAGTTTTTTCCCAATAGATTTTATTTCTGCGAGCGCCAAACGCCCTTCTCCATCGAGAAGTTCCACCCGCTCGCCAGGTTCTAATCGAGTGACATTTTTTAAGTGATGAAATTCTTCTCCCGTTAAATCAACCCGATGACCGGGCTCCGCTTTGGCGCCAAGTTGCTCGGGAGAAATAAAGAAACGTCTCATTTTTTCTGAACCAGAAAACAGGTCCATTCAGGATCTTCTAATCTTTGGACCAAAAGATAATTTCTATTCTCAAAAAAATCTTTTATGAAAGCATCCGCACCGACGGTAAGTATCCCGGAAAGCAGCAAGTATCCTTCAGGCCGAGTCACGCGCCAAAGATCCTCCTTGAGCTGCATGAGAATACCATCGATGATATTTGCGATGACAACATCAAAAGTTTGCTTCACCGCAGCAAGTTGCTTAGTAGTAGTTTTAGATTTCTTCGCTTTATTGAGTCTAAAAGTTTTCTTAGATTCACGCCAGCAATGAGGATCATTGTCGACCGCAAGAACAGAGCGTGCACCAAGTTTTTCGGCAACTATAGCTAAAATTCCACTTCCCGCGCCTACATCAAGAATATCTTTCTTCTGCAATTGTTTCTTTTCAGTGAGCTTACGAAGATTTTGAATGGCAAATTTTGTGGTCGCATGGTGACCCGTTCCAAAAGCCATTCCCGGCTCCAAAATCACAGACTTCGCGCGCGGATATTTTCTAGGATTAAAAAGCCAAATTGGTACAAAATTAATTCCAGACAGCTTGAAAGGTTTGAAATGTTTTTTCCATTCTGTCAGCCAGTCTCGATTTTTTTGCAGCATCCACTGGATTTCTGTATCCGGAGAATAACTCCAAACCCAACTTTGAAGCCAAGGAGCAACTTCTTCTTTTTGAGTGATATCGAAATATGAAATCAGACTGACTCTATCAGTTTCTTCAATAACCGCTTCATAAGTGAGTGACGGTTGCGAGAACTCAAGATTTTGAGTGGTGCCACCGCAGCCATGTTCAAACAAAAGAGTGGTGAGCGTGGGCTCTAAATCAGACGGTAAGTTTTTAATGTGAGCTTCCCAAAAATCATTTTGCATTTGGTTTTTTAACATTTAAAGCCCAAGAGTCAACTAAGGTTTCGTCAAATCCGCCGCTGTTGCAGGCTGGCTAATCGTGGGGAGTTCAGCTGAAGCCATTTTCGGGCTAGAAGCAACATCACGCTTGCTTGCCAGACTTGGCAACTTTGCTAGCTTCGAACGATTAGGGCGTTTTTTGTCTTGCTCAAATGCTTGTGCATCACCTTTGCTATCGAGACCAGCAAACTCCACTCGATCACCCGTCATGACCTTGTCGAATTCGAGGACGGGAATTTTATCTCGGTTAGCTAGTTTCATCACACGTCCCACACTCATCGTGCGTTCAGAGTAAATAATTTTTAATTTAGCGACGGGAATTTGCATGTCGTCATGATTCTGATTTCGATACATATCCATCACCGGAACTCGGCGGTAGACAGTGAGCACAGCGCCTTTTTCGACACCATGATCTTGACCAATGCTGACATAATAATCGTAACGAATCGGATCAGCGTCCGTCAGCGGAAGATTTTTCCTGACATCAAAGACTTTAAAATCTTTGCGCTCGGCTCGAGCTTCGGCCAAGTAAAAACACTGAGTGAAAACCGTAATAGTGATAACAGCAAAAAGAAACTTAAACATGTGAAGCCCTCTCCCTAGTTCTTCATTGAGGCATCACTCTGTCCATGAGTTGTATTTTCGAACCTTCCTGGCTCACATTAAATGTCGGTGGAATTGTCGAAGTTCTTGACTGGTCTAAAGGAGAGATTTAACTCACTACTTTATAAAGCTTAAGGGCCTTTTCTTTTTGTACTGCGTGGTCGACTATTGGATTCGGATAGCCCGCCGCCCCACCATGGAGATGAGGAGCATGAATTGTCTTGCTGTCAAATCCGCGGAGTTCAGGGATATATTTTTTAATGTATAAGCCTTCGGGATCGAACTTTTCACTCTGTAAAAGAGGATTAAAAATTCTAAAATACGGCTGAGGATCACACCCAGTGGAAGCAGCCCACTGCCATCCGCCATTGTTTGGCGCAAGGTCTCCGTCCAAAAGCATTTTCATGAAATAGCTTTCGCCAAGTTTGTAATCGAGCAAAAGATCTTTGCTCAGAAAACTAGCAACAATCATCCTCACTCGATTATGCATCCAACCCGTTTCATTGAGCTGACGCATTCCTGCATCCACAATGGGATAACCAGTTTTACCTTCGCACCATGCTTTGAACATTTTGTCACTGGCATGCCATCTGATCTTTTCATATTTTTCACGGAAAGCTCTTTTCTCTACCGCGGGCACATGCCACAAAATATGGTAGTAAAATTCGCGCCAAATAAGTTCTTTGAGAAATTTAGTTGCGCCGTTTTGAGCTTTGATATCAACCTTATGAAGTTCGAGAAAATGAACTATTTGCGCGGTAGTGATCGAACCATTTTTCAAATATATAGAAAGATGTGACGTTCCATTGATTGAGGGAATATCTCTTCCAACGGAGTAATCATTCAAATGTTTTTTAAATTCTTTCAGTACGGAAAAAGCAGCTGCACTTCCCGCTTGAGGCAATTTAATAGTGACGTGCTTTTGATTTTCAGTAGCAAATTTTTCTAGCTGATCTGGGAAATCTTGAGAAGTTAAACCATTCTCAAAAACATCTTTCCAAGTTATTTTAAAACCAGAATTTTTTTCGTCAGCTTTTATTCTTGTTAAATATTGGCGTTCTTGCAGAGTCCTGAACCATCGGCTAGAAAACGGGGTAAAGACCTGATAATAACTCTGATCCATTGGGCTCTTATAAACTTCGTGAGGTTCCAATATAAGATGATCTCGCTCAGATTGAACTTCAATACCGAGTTCGCCCTCAACTGTTTTTCTAATTTCCGCATCTCGTGTTCGCGCATAAGGTTCATAATCACGATTGAAAGTCAGAAGCGAAATTTCAAAATCAGTTTTTTCTTTCAAATTTTTTATTAGACGAGGAAAAGCCTGTTGTGGAAGTTCATCCAGAATCAGAAGATCTCCACCAGCAGCATGGAGGTCTTCTCTTAGTTTTCTTATTGTCTCAATGAAAAATGCGAATCGATTGTGAGAGAAGTCTTCACGGGAGAGAAACTTCGAATCAAAACAAAAGATTCCTAAGACGTGACCATCAGATTTTTTTAAATTGAAATTTAGCGCGGGGTTTCCAGCAAGTCTTAGATCGCGTCTGAACCAGTGGAGCCCGATTTTTTTATTGCTCATAGAACAAGAGGTCTACTACTGGCAGAGCATTCCGGCAAGGGTGATCGGACCTTCTTGACCATCTAAGTCAGAGATTTTACTTACAGCCATACACAAAGAGTTGTTTTCCACGGAAATTTTATACCCTCCGACCAACAAAGCTACAGTTTCAGTCTTTGCATCCGCAATGCTGATTCCAGGATAGCTTTTATACGAACAAACCTTGGTGGAGTTTGGAGCTCCAGCGGGAGAACCTGGCGCATCAAGACATGATTCAAGTTGACCTCTGATGTAATTGCCAGTTTTATAGGCCATCTGATCCACACCCTTAGGATTTGAACCAAGCCATTGATCGAGACCAATTGTTTCACTGGCTTTCACTGAAGCCAAAGTGATCAAATCTCCGCTAATGTTGTTTGACTGATAGCAAAACAGATAGCGAGCTTCGGCCAAACCAATTCCAAAATATGTTTCAAAGGCGTCTGAATAATTTCCGGTATAAAAAAGTTTTCCAAACATTGTCTGTCTCAGACTGGAATCAGGAGTCATCAGTTGATTCACCACGGAAATTTGCAATGCTGACGGATTTCCAATCGCACTGCTAGAGATAGGGTAAATAGTAGAATTGCACATGTCTACTTGGCTCAAAATATTTTGATAATTGGGTGAGACATATCCTTTAGGATCACTCGAATTAGAAATTTGGCATCCCATGGACATGATTTGCGCAAGTTGCTGAGCTTTTGTCAGAGGTATTGGTGCTGGCGCCGAAGGGCAAGCCATGCAACTGGTGAGCTTTTGGTCATACGCGCAGAGGCCTTGGTTCATAACGATTGGCCTTGGAGCGACAGGAACTACGGGAGGTACAATAACAACAGATGGAGGCGTGGCAATCGGCGCAATGATTGATTGCGTCTGCGGTGCGCTTAAAGATGACGGAGTAAAATTCATTTGCGAACAGGCAACGCTCATCATCATCGCCGCTGCCAAAATCAAATACTGTTTATAAGCTTGCATCGAGCCCCCCATGCTCACTCACTAGAGCAAGACCTGGTCCAAAGTGGCCATGGGCGCGGCTTTGGTCGAGTCTCGTCATTTAACGATTGGAAATTCCAAATGATTCAGTCAATTATTCTCGAATAATTTCACGGCGGAAATTTTGAAAAACTGTCACGTTTGGAACAGTGTCTAGATTTTATTCTATTTTGATTTGATTTTCCAAGGTCCAGTTTGGTTAGACTCCCGGCTAGCGATTTGTATATTCCTTTTGAGTGAAATTATCTTTGTTTATCTCCAGCAATCCCTCGCCAGGTGCGAGGGAAATGTCGAAATCATGATCAGTCGAATTTCTTAATTGAAATTAACTTTGGACGTTCGGCTAGCTTGGCACGCTGGGCTTCAGTCAAGGCTTCAACCGGAACCACAATAGTATCTACGTACATGCGAAACCAAGACGGATACATGTGGAAACGGCCGTTGTCCCCCACCGGAACGGTACCTCCACCAGTCGACGAAAATTTTCCCCAGGTGTTATCTACGCGAAGCTTAAGGATGGGATACTCACTTGTATTTTTTATTTTGTCTTTAGCGGTGATAACCATCGCATGAACAGCGTAGCTCCATTTTATCCACTGCGCTTTCACCCGACCCATGGCGCGAGGATTTTCCGATTTGGGAAAATTATAAACATCTTCGTCCACAAAGATGCCCGGGTGCATGACTCCACTTCCAAAATCAGTATCTTTTCTTATGTCTGCATCGAACTCGGGAGCAAACCATCCGAGGTCCAAAGTGCGATCGATCATATCTAACCCATCATCATGGGTCATATTCAAAGTGCGAACATTGGTCGCCGTCGAACCTTTTTGAGGAAGGATCAATTGAGTATCAAGCACTTCATAGTAAGTGCCCGTGGGCACTCGCGGATTGAAACTCACCATCACGTAATCGGATTTTTTAAAACCAACAAAGTTTTGCGCAAATTCAAGCGGAGTGTAGTGCTCAGTGATTTTCTCAACAATCTTTTTATCTTTTCCTTCTCCCGCAGTTTCATATTTGATCCAGTTGAAGCTTGAAGGTGGATCTCCGAGATGAAATTTCAAAACGGTGAGAACTTTTCTGATGGCATCAGTTTTAATTGATCTTAAAATCTGAATGTCTTCCTGTGACAATCGATCAGCTCCGGTAGCTTTCACTTGCTGAACTGTTTCGACCATTTTATTTGCGGCAAAAGTCAAAACATCTTTGAGAGCCTCTTGAAGTTTGGCAGTGTTATCTGAAGACGCGGTTTCAGGCATTGCCGATTGTGGAGCAATCCCGTATTTCTCTACAAGACCTGCGAACCACATGAAGAACCCGCCGTCACTCACTGACTCGTTCACATCAATTCGTTCGCGTAGTTTTGTCTCGTCTTTGATTTTTCCAAGAGCGGAAATAACTTTTTCTAAGTAAATGTTGCTTCTTTCGAGTTGACTGAAAAAGTGCAGGTAAGCTTGCGAAAACTGAAACTTCGCGTCTACTTTATTTTCCTTCATCAACTTGGCTCGGAGAGAGTTACCACCAGAGAATGCCCAGCATCGCCCGGAACTGTTCTGATTGGTGATGTCCATATCTGGAAGAGCAACTAGATAACGATTGTCATGATTGAGAAGTATCCCATCATTCAATGTGGCTCTACCAATTCCAACTTTCTGAACCATTCGTCTCAAACGGTTATCTTGACGAGTGAATCCTTTATCGAGATCGTTCATCGTCCCAGTGACCCAATCTATATTGAGGTCCTTCCCTAGAATTTGATCACACGAATTGCTGGCAGAATTAGCAGCTGCGGCTAACTCTGAAAATAAACCAGCCGCTGATAAAGTCATAAAAACGAGTATAGCGAAAGCTAAACTTTTAACCACGAAAGCCCCCCCTGTTATATTATCCCTACTTATGAGTTAGCAAATCTCAGACCTGCTCTTCATGCGCACAAAGGCGAAGGAGCGAAAGTTTTTGAATTGTTTATGACAGACTTGCAAAAAGTAAATGAACTCACTAGACATGATCCATGTCACTCAATGCACACACTCGCAAAACAATGCGCCGAATCACGCAGTATGCGAAGGCCACGGGAATTGAATTTTCCCCTCACCTTCCCACCTGGAACTATAAAAAGGCAGGCTTGCCCGATCTTCGCGGGTTTACACCGCACTTGCGGCGAGTTTCAGTTCCGCTTGGAAAAACTCGAGATCTTTGGGTCATGCATGACCTCTTGCACATTTTATTTTATGACTTTGCCACGCACCATTTAGGCGCAGAAGCATGGAATAACTTCGAACGGTTTTTCGAAAATCACCTCGCCAGTGAGGCTTTTGCCGTTTTGGTTTTAGACTATCACCTACTAAGCTTTGAAGAACGTGGCGGCCTGGCCGTAGAAGTTCGAGCGGGAAACTGGAAAAAATTCCAGAAGTTAAATCCTGATCTTCCAGATTTTCTAACCGCAGATTTTTGCCGACTTCTTATTGATCTTTATCTGAAAGGCGAACTCGAGAACTTTGCTCTTCCCCGTAAAGTACAAACAACCGCTGAATACACCGAATGGTTTGGTCATGAAGTCCGCTACTCTGAGAAGCAGCGGCGGTACGTGAACCTTTGGTGGAATGACCTCAATCTCAAAGCATCGACAACCAAGAACCAGGCCATACGAAATTCTGAAGTGCATTTTGCAGTCTGGGAACTTTTAGAGACTCTTCTCTACGGAACTGATGCCAGTTGGAAAGAGTGGATTCAAACAGTGAAGACATCAGCCGGTGTTTTTTCGACTTTTCCCAAATACGGAAAAAAGAAAACTCAGCCAGATTTTAGATTTACCTCTATCCAGTCTCAAAATCGAAAGAGCCTTCTAGCTTTGGTAAAAAAAGCCATTAGGCCATCAGGAAGTTCACTCTTTCTTTTCTGGCAAATATTGGCGTTGGTTCCGAAGACAGCTTTCTCCCCTGAGGATTTCGACCAAATTGAATCGCTCGCATTGAGTTCACAGACTTCGGGAAAAAATGTGCGAGCTTGGAAGAATGTGCAAAAACTTTGCCTAATAACTTTGTCTAAAATTAGATTTAAAAAAGATGTCAAACTGCGAGGTGTATTTTTCTTACCATAAACGTTTTAGTAAAAGGTCACGGAGATAAAGTCACTGAGGGCACTGTCGGGATTAAAGTATTCTCACAGCCCGAGCGGCGCAAGCGCGCCCTGAAAATTCTTGCGATCATCTGGGGTATCGGTGTTTGTTCGATAATTGTCCCAGGCGCACACTTTGTCATTCCCCCACTCATGTTGATTTTAGGCCCTATCATCGCAAAAAAAGTTTACGAGCGATTGAGCTTTGTAGAGGAAGGCGTTTGCAGTTGTCCTGCATGTGGAAAACCATTGCCGATCGCGCGTGGTCCAGACAAGTGGCCACTGGAGGATCTCTGCACTCTCTGTCAAACCCGAGTGATTATCGAAAAGGAAGGCGTTTGAAAACAAACGGGCATGTTTTTTCATTTCTGTTTACTCTCTTTTTTACCTCTTCGGCCTTTGCGCAGATCAGTGATTTCAATGACAAGCTGGTGACCGGCCGTTTTTACGTCGAATCTCCATCCTACGAAGTCGACATTAAAAGCCAAAGCAATAGTGCATCCGAAATTATATGGAAACCGAACATCCGCGCCCTCAACGGCGTAGACTTTGCGATCAAAGATTTTTTAACTCTCGGTATCGCATGGGCGACACAAGTGGACTCCGGCCAAGAAACACAATTTGGAAATTCTAATTACAATGATTATCGATTGGGAATAAATTTTAATGGTTTTCATGCGGATGCTAATTACCAACGGTACACGGGATTATACGTGGAAAACACCACGTCAGTGAATCCAGCAGCCACAAACGATGTCAAAATTCAGGATCATAACTTCACAGCTACAAACATTTCCCTGAACAGCACCTTCATCCTGAATCCTAAAACATTTTCCATAATTGCAGCGTTGGGACAGAGTGATCGCCAAGAGAGCAGTGGAGGCTCTTTACTTTTAGGACTAGCGTTGAGTCAGACAAGCTTCCAATCGCCAACTGGACTCATTCCAAGCTTGGTTAGAGCTTCTTATGGTTCCGATCAAAATATTCAGAACGTGCAGTTCTACAGCGCGAATTTTAAAATTGGCTACGGCTATAGTTTTATCTGGAGCCAGTATTGGTTTTTAACAGTGCTCCTTGATTTTGGTGGTGGACCGGCATTTCGATCTTACACCGACGGGGTCACAACCACCAGTTCAGCCAGTGGAACACACAAAGCTGATGCTCTTTTTTCCTTCGGTTACAACGGCAATAGTTTTCTTGCAGCCGTAATTGCAACAGCAGATAACACCGAATACTCGACCAGTTCTTTGGACATTCCTTCTATCATTGGCGATATAAAAATTGCCATTGGTGCGCATTTTTAATTTGGAAGTTTCTATGAATTAAGTTTCTATTGCTAAGCCAAAAGAACAGGGGCTGTTGCCTCACACGAACGCAGTGAGCCGCGGCTCAATCTTGGGAAATCACCAAAAATTTCCTCAAAACATATTTGATCTAATACTCATTTTATAGCATTTGGAACAGCCTTATTGAGCTTTATATTTCCGACAAATCGCCGATAAGTCAGGTAACAATAAGGAGCGTTTGTGATCAGGAAAATCTATATCCTCATTTTAATACCACTCAGTATTTTTGCGTCTGCACATGCATTCGCGGCGCTCGGTGGTGACGCCTCATCAGTTCAAGTCGATGTGGATGTGATCAACAGCACCCCTGAGCCAGCGGTTTCTGCCGATCAATTAAAAAAATCAAACAAGAAATTAAAAAGTACTCAAGCAGCTATCACTCAAAAAGAAAATTATGATCTTCACGAGATCACCACCACTGACGGATATGTTCGAGAGTATGTGAGCAAAACCGGACAAGTTTTTGCTGTGGCTTGGAGAGGTGCTCAACCAGATTTATCGCAAATTTTTGGGAAGCATTTTTCTGACTTTGCTCAAGCGCGCGGAATAAAAGAAAAAGAAGATCATGGAAAAAGATTTCGACAAGTTCAAACATCCGATCTTGACGTCTCTTACGGCGGACATATGAAGAATTTAAAAGGCCGAGCGATCCTTGTTAAGAATTTACCATTGGGAGTAACCGCCGATGAAATTCAATAAGCTAACTTTTAATAAACTTAATAGGAAAAATCTTGCCGGTATCTTAGTTTTTGCGGGAGTCATGTTCAGTCATGAAGCCTGCCAACAAAATACTACGGGCAATGGGTCCACTCCAACTATCGCGGCAAGTATTTCTTGTTCGACGGCTCAAGTGGTAAGAACTACTACTCCGACTCAAGCAAGCGCCACCGGCATCAACGTTATGCCAATTTACTTTTGCAATGCAGTTGGCGATGCAAACGTCCCTTGCGTGTCCGTTACAATTTGTTCGCCATCATCACCCACCACCTGCCAAACTATAAATAATATTCTTCTCGATACAGGAAGTTTTGGATTGAGAATTTTCAGCAGTCTTATCACAGTGAGCTTAACCCAAGTGTCCTCGGTAGGAAAAAGTATTGCGGAGTGCGCGCTTTTTGGTATTGGCGCTACTTGGGGTCCCGTGCAACAAGCGATGGTGACATTAGGAGGAGAAACATCTACCTCTATGCCAATCCAAACTATTCTCGATGCTTCGCAAGCCCAGGCCACATTTCCAGTTTCCAATCTCTGCGCATCGAATGCTCCAAACACCACGCCGGCTGCTGCTGGATACAACGGCATCTTAGGTGTTGGCCCGTTTGCTTATGATTGTGGAAGCACTGGATGTAGCAACCCAACATACTATGGTTGTCTTGGTGGAACATGCACTTCAACCTCAGCCATTGCTCTCTATCCAAGCAAGCAAGTGATCAATCCTGTGTACGCACTTTCTCAAGACAATAATGGCGTGATCTTAGCTCTGCCGGGAGTAAATGTTCCCGGAGCAACGAGTGACAACGGAACTTTCATCATGGGAATTGGAACGCAATCAAATAATACGGCCACTGGCCTAAATGCATTTCCAATGAATAGCTACATGAATTTCACAACTAACTTTAACGGCGTTTCTATGCCTGATAGTTTCATCGATAGCGGAACAAACACTTACAGTTTTCCATATGTGAATGGAATGAATAATTGTGCCGTCAACAAAGGTTGGTATTGCCCAAACAGTCCGGCTTGCTACACCACCACAATGGTTGGATCTACAGGAACGCCATCACTTACAAATAATTTTCGTGTCGATGGGGCGGATTCCGTTTTCTCATCAGGTGTTCTCATTGCACCGACTGTTGCGACCGGTCTTCCAGCCGGAATCACAGATACGTTTGACTGGGGACTTCCATTCTTCTTAGGACATGCAGTTTACGTGGGATTTCAAGGTCGCACGGCAACTGGCATCAGCATCACCGGTCCGTACTGGGCCTTTTGATCGGGTGGCATAAAAAAATATTTTCCTTTAGCTCCGAACTCGTTTTTACTCTCAAGACATTTTTCGTCACTCACCATGAATATTTACACGGCCCTTGCTAATTGAATCGAATTGCTATTGTATGGGGAACTCTAATAATTTCTGGGAGGGAATTAGAATTGTTCAATACAATATCACGGGCCTTGCTATCTTTAGTTTTAGTTTCCGCTTTTTCAGCGATCTCAATGGCTGACTCGTCGGCATCAAAATCTCAGCTAGCAAAAACTGCTGGCAATTGCATGAAGACGCTCGTTCTCGTGAACGCTTATTCTTCTGGCGACAATTTGCCGGAAGCTTTCAAAACATACATGGCAATTCATTATCCTAATCATGATGTTCGTATTGTCCATGTTCATGCTTCTGGCACCCCCCACTCCCACCTTGCAGATACTTTTTCCCCCTCTAAATATTACAAAGATTATGAATATGACGGCGATTTAGATAAGCTGATGACATTTCTTTATGAATTTAAACCAGACGCGGTTATGGCGGGTTCAGAGTCTGGCGTCATTCTGATGGATCATGTGACAACCGCTTTTAGAGATCGCTATCCAGAATTATTAGTTCCATCGAATGGCATTCATGAAGGTCGAAGAGACAAACTATTTATGGGCGAGGCTGTACGCGATGCCGGACTTTATTCAGTCAAACAAATGGCGACAGATAATGCTGAAGAAGCACGAAGATGGCTGATAGAAAAAAATCTCACCAAAGAAGTCACCGTTCAAAAGCCCCGAGACGCTGCAGGTGGCAATGATGTCCGCATTGCACACAACATTGATGAAGCCGTCGCCAACTTCAAAGAGATCCACGGAAAAATCAATGAGTATGGAATCGTAAATTCAACCGTGCTCGTTCAGGCCTTTATGCCTGATGCAAAAGGTTTGATTGATGCAGAATTTGTGGTCAACACCACGAGTGGCTCCGGCAAGCATGTCGTTAATTCCATCATTCGCTACACCAAGAAAAAACGCGGATCACGCAACATCTATTCAGTGGATCGCTTGATGCCCTTCGAAGGACCTTTGCAAAAAGAACTAGTGGATTACACATTCAAAGTTTTAGATTCCTTGGGAATCAAAACTGGTTGGGGCCACGCTGAAATCAAGTTCACTGACCGCGGTGCGGAAATGAAAGTGATCGGCGAAAATGGACAGATTGGCTACGTCGATCTGAATCGCCCAGCTCCCGTTCTTATTGAAATCGGGAATCGAATGATGGGATCTCGCCAACCGCTTTTTGAAGAGCTTGCTCTTGGCGAAAGTCAGTTGAGCGTGGGTATGGAAGCTTATTTTAGTCCTGAGAAATTCGCCAATAGACCCGTTGGCTACGAATTCAAAAAATCCCTAGCTGTTGTCAGCATAAATAATTTTGAGCTCAATCAACATTCATCCCACGCAATGACTGAAGATGTTAAAAATCTCCCAGGTTACTTTGGTCACTCCTACTACTTCAAAGATGGAGCCGCAGTTCCCGAGACTGTAGACATGAGTTCCTCAATTGGCCACGTGTGGCTAGCCCACCCTGATGAGGCTACCGTTGAGGCAAGCATCAAGAAGCTACTAGATTGGGAAGATTCTGGTAAATTTACCAAAACCGGTCCTCCCGCTGAGAAACAAGCTGTAATCTTTTCCAAATAAAAATTGATATTACGCGTCAAATATGTTAATTTACTAGACTATCGTCTTAATTACGATTTTTCTAGGAGGAACGTATTTTGGAACTCCAAAAGACTGCAGCTCTGTCTGCATTTATCTTACTTTGTTTAGTCTTTCCTAAAGCTTATGGGGAGGAAACCACTGGTTGTGTTCCACCGCTTTTGACTATTTCCAAACCTGTTTCAATTTCGAAACATGCCAAACAAGACTATCTAGAAAACGAAATCGGCACCCGTGGATTTATTGGCGACAAGATCGAATCTGACCCGAAAAAATTAGAAGCTGCCAAAAGAAATGGTCTCCTTGAATGGAGACAAGAATATGTTGTGGTTTCCAGCAAAGAAGAAGCCGAAGCGCATCTCGCTCAAGAAGAAAATGTTCTACTTTGGCCCGTCTATATTATTTCACATGGTAAAATGTTAGAAGACGTCTTCAACCAAAAAGCTTCAACAGTTCCACTCAACGAAGTGCAAAACTATTTCAGAAAATTAACTGAAGATCCTCAGCTTGAGATGTACGAGCCAGATCCTAATATGGATTTATCCGCCTATCATGAAGGTGATAAAGTTGGATTTAAAATCGAAGAAACTTTGGATGCCATAAAGTCAGTCGTCAAACCTGGCGAAGCTATTCGCACACCTCTCACAAATGTTGAGATGCGTGCAGCTCAAGTTTTAAAGTATTCGCGCCGTGATGCATCCCCCCCCTCTGGGGTGAAACTCGTTTTGATTGATAAATCAAAACTCAAAGACATTTTAGATTACACAAAGGTCACGCTTGCCGATGATACTCGAAGATCAGAAGTCTTTTCTGATGGAGCACTCGGACGAGCACGTAAGAATTTTTTCCAAGACGGTTATGCTTCTCCTCGCTATCGTGGAGTTTTGTTGCGCGCAGATTTTATAAAATCAAAATCTGTCAAAGAATTGGTGCGCATTTTGAGAAAAGGCGAGCGCCTGGGCTACGCTTACACTATTAACGGAAATCTCAATGAGAGCCTTGCTTTATTATCTAAACAAGACCGTACCTCTCCACATATTTTAACAGGCGAAGCTATTGAGCGAGACGCGACAACAAATCGTTTTGCTCCTGAAAAATTAGCGAAGAATCAAAAGATGTGGGCAGAACGGGTAGCGAAAAAAGAAGCGTACTCCGTTGAAATTTGGTCTCCCGCACATCCCGTCAGTGGGAAAAGAATTCTCATCGCCACTTGCCTTGGTGAAAACGTGGGCGAACTTTCCGTACCAGACACTTTAGGATATAACCGTACATTTGCTGATGCCGTTGAACTCGAAGCCAATCCTGGAAAAATAGACAAAGACTGGGAAGCGAAGCTTTCTAAAATGTCACCTGAAGTGAAAGCTGCGGGCAAACTTGAAATGGCGAAATATCGTCAGTTTGTGCGTGAAGTTGCCGCCGACACTATTGAAAAAGATCGCGAGCAAAAAATTGCCGAAAGACAAAAGAAAAAACAATTTAATGGCGAAATCAAATTGCTTGAACCAAAAGAGGTGTTTCTTAAAATTAAAGCGATTGATTACGCAAAACTCAGTTTAGCAATCGTGGTTTTGCGCGTGGAAGAAAATAAAATCTTCTTGCTCGACACTCAAATGATTACCCATACCTCGGCGATTATGGCTGCAAAATATGTACCCAGAGAATTTTTCGAAAGATTTGCCGGAATTTTAAGCCAACTTCCGCCCGTGAGTTTCGTCACGCGCACTTTTTGGCACCCGAAAACAGTGGAGAAATAAATGCTTTCACTTGAACTCAAACGTTATGTTTTAGCCCTGGCCCTTGTTTCTTTAAGCGGATTTTCAATTCAAACGTTCGCCGACGAATCAAAGTGCGTAGACATCATTGTCGAAAAAGTTTCGCCACTGCTCGAAGGGGTCTTGAGTAGCCCTAACAATATTGGATATCGAGGCATGAAGGGCACATTGCCTGCAACCACAACCGCGAATAAAAATGCTGCACTCATGAAGGGCGCATTTGGTTGGGGACAAAGACTTTTTGTAATGCCTTCTTTAGAAGCAGCTCAAGCCCATTCTGATCTAGAAGGAGCACTGCTACTTAAATCGGTTTACATCATTTTAAAGAATTCAAATTTAAACGACGTCTTGAGTGGAAAATCATTTGATCTTCCCAATGATCAGATAGTTGCCATCTATAAAAAAATATTAGCAGATTCTAATTTTGAAGTTTATGAATCTGATCCCAATATTGACTTTGCAAATTACTCCGATGGAGACAGGCTTTCTTCGAAATCTCCGGAAGAGTATGACGCCGATTTTAAACAAGCTATCGCTAATCTTAAGATTAACCCTAGTCGAGAGAGTCCTTTAGGCCCGCAAGAACAATTGCTGGTGAAACAGGAACTCTATAAAATTAAAAATGCACGGCGAGATCCCAAACAGCTTTTGACCATGCCCGCCCAAGTGAAATTGGTAAGAGTCGACGCCATCAGCCTTCCGCTGATGATCAATCCACTCAAGGTAGTTCCTATGCGAGAAACCGAAAGAAACGTGCTTTACCCAGATGGACGAGTCACAAATACTCCAGAAGTGTTTCTTTCAGTCAAAGGTTGGTTTAACCCGGTCATCCGTGGAGTCATCATGGTGGACGAAACTGAGTCGAGCAAAACATTTAAAGAGCTTAGAAAAACAATGAAGAAGAATGTGGCGTCAGGCTTTCTCTATGCTTACAACCATAATTTTGAAGAAGCCATTGATGCTCTTCCCAAACAAGATCGCGCGGGAAAACATCTAGTCACGGGACAAAAAGTTGAAATGGACCCTAGCTCTAATCGGTATAGTCCGGAACAGTTCCCGGAGCTTCGACAGGAATACATGGACAATTACAATACTGGCAACATGTCCACCGTGGAGAAATGGAGTCCTGTGGATCCTGCTACAGGCAAGAGGAAATTCCTTGGCGCATCCTTCGTGGAATTAGCTGGAAATGCTCCGACCCCTGACACAGTCGCTTATGAAACTATTGGCGATGCCAAAGAAACCGTCGTCATGCTAGTTGACCTCGCTAAAAAACATGGAATTAAAGTTTTGGACGCCATGATGGTTACGCCATTTACAGCATCCATGAAAGGAAGATACATTCTTGGTTCTGAAGCCAATGATCTCCTCATCCCATTGAGAGCACAAGCCCCAACATTTTTGAGAGGTTCCGGAATTTGGGAACCACCTCGATAAAAAGGTCCAATGAATTTTTCTGAATACGAATTGCTCTATAAAGAATCCATTGATAATCCAGAAAAATTTTGGACATCTCAAGCCGGGAAAATCTCCTGGTCGAAAAAGTGGAAAAAAGTAAAACGCACAAGTTTTAAAAAACCGGTTTCGATCGAATGGTTTATAGGCGGAGAATTAAACGCTTCCTACAACTGTATAGACCGGCACGTGAAATCTTGGGGCTCAAAAGCCGCCATCATTTTTGAACACGATAATCCTAAGACTCCGGCACGTACCGTGACCTACCAAGAACTTCAAGATGAAGTTTCGCTCATGGCCAATGTTTTAAAAAAACATGGCGTGAAAAAAGGCGACCGCGTCACCATTTACATGCCCATGATTCCTGAAGTGGTTTTTGCAATGCACGCGTGCAATCGCATTGGCGCAATTCACAATGTGATTTTCGGCGGCTTTTCCGCTGATTCAATTGTCGATCGTGTGAAAGATTGCGAATCTACATTTTTAATCACCGCTGACGAAGGAAGACGCGGTGGAAAAATCGTTCCACTCAAAAAAACCGTCGACGAAGCTCTGGATAGATTGTCTGCCGAAGCCACCAAGAAAATGCCATGCATCGGAAAAGTTTTGGTCATTAAAAATACAGGCGCTGAAATTTCTATAAAAGAAGGCCGCGATCTTATTTGGGAAGATGAAAAAGAAACTGTCGAATCAATCTGCGAACTTGAAGTCATGGGTGCAGAAGATCCACTGTTTATATTGTACACCTCAGGATCAACGGGAAAACCCAAAGGCGTATTGCATACAACCGGGGGCTATTTAGTTTTTGCGACAACCACTTACCAGTACATTTTTGATTATAAAAAGACCGACGTTTTCTGGTGCACCGCAGACGTGGGCTGGATCACGGGCCACACTTACCTAGCTTACGGCCCACTCACTGCCGGAGCCACTGTCTTGATGTTTGAAGGCATCCCTACTTATCCCGATGCTTCCAGATTTTGGGATATCATCGATAAACACAAAGTGACGGTCTTTTACACTGCCCCAACTGCCATCAGATCTCTGATGCGTGAATCCCTCGATTACATCAAAAAGTTTTCACTCAAAAGTTTACGTCTCATGGGCTCGGTGGGTGAACCAATAAATCCCGAAGCCTGGAACTGGTTGCGAAACAATGCCGGTGGTGGACGCGTCGAAATCATGGACACTTGGTGGCAAACGGAAACCGGTGGCATTTTAATTTCGCCAATTCCGAAAGCAATCAAACTCAAACCCGGTTCTGCCACGCTGCCATTCTTTGGAATCAAGCCCGTGCTTTTGACCGAAGAAGGAAAAGAAATCAAAGGTACCGGCTCTGGAGTACTCGCGATCAGTGATTCTTGGCCGGGACAAATGCGCACGGTTTATAAAAACCATAAACGCTTTGAAGAAACTTACTTCACAAAATATCCTGGATACTTTCTCACCGG
>JAYTHU010000238.1:0-7591 GCA_043732305.1 Oligoflexia bacterium | reverse complement strand
GGCTCATCACATCCTGGGGCTGGAGCAGGTCCCAAGGGTTTGGCTGTTCGCCAATTAAAGTGGTACGCGAGCTGGGTTCAGAACGTCGTGAGACAGTTCGGTCCTTATCTTCTGTGGTCGAAGGAAATTTGAGGAGAGCTATTCCTAGTACGAGAGGACCGGAATGGACGAACCTCTGGTGTTCCAGTTGTCGCGCCAGCGGCAGTGCTGGGTAGCTATGTTCGGAACGGATAACCGCTGAAAGCATCTAAGCGGGAAGCCAACTCCAAGATTAGATTTCCCTGGGTCTTCGGACCCCTAAAGTCCCCTTGTAGACTACGAGGTTGATAGGCTGGGTGTATAAGCTCCGTAAGGAGTTCAGCTAACCAGTACTAATTGGACGTGAGGCTTAACTTTGATTCTTTCTCTTATGAAATCCGTTATTATCTAATTTCAATTTTCAAAATTTTTAAGTAATTCGTAAATAACGATTTGCTGGTGTTTATAGCGACAAGGTCACACCTGATCCCATTCCGAACTCAGAAGTTAAGCTTGTCAGCGGCGATGGTACTGCACGGGTAACCGTGTGTGAGAGTAGCACGATGCCAGCTTCTTTTTAGGGCCCAAGTGAAAACTTGGGCCCATTTTTTTGTCTGAAATTTTTGTGAAAGCGATGTTGTTTTTTATTATTGTTAAGATCTATCAGACGTTTCGAAACGACCACTTTTTTAAGCAAATGCTCCCGGGAGCATTTGGAAATTCAATAAACCGAACAAAATTAGAAAATGGGAATAGTCGATTTTTAGACAATCGTAATTCAGAAGTCCTCGCCTCAAAGAAAGTTTAGATGAGTTCCAATGTTACCGCGTTTGTGGAACACAATATTGGGGATGGAGAACTGCTTGTGTTTAAGTTTTTTATGCTTATCAGTGTTTTCTAGCACGGGCTAAATTCGCAGGTTTAAAAAACGTTTTATCTGATAATTTGCGAATTTGATAAATCAATAATCAGTTTTTATCAATCGATCACAATCAAAAACGACTTTATTGATCGAGGATGCTAGGCTGGTGCCTATCGATGGGTTTTCTATTAATGGGCTTTCTATTAATCGAGGTTCTGCTGATCGATAGTTTATTTTGAGACTCTAGCAATCGGCCTTATCAATCAGCGAGAATTACCCAAGTGATGCCGTCACCGCCGGTACCAGAGCCTCCGGCACTCCATTTGGCGACGTAGCGACTTTTGGATAAATATTGGCGAACAGATTTTTTCAGCTGTTCAGTTCCAAAACCATGAATAATTTTAAGTTTTTCCTGACCATCGCCAGTGCAGTCGTCCAGCCATTTTTCTAGGAGATCAATGGCTTCATCCGAACGTTTGCCGCGCAAATCAAGCTCAGGAAAATTATCGCCCAATACAGATGAAGTTGTACCGCCATTGGCTGAACCAATATCGGAGGAACCACTAGCATATGAACCGTTTGTAGCTGAACTTTCTGAAAATCCTTTTGGTGAAAACGATTGCGCGTTTCGTGACGACGCTTTATTGGCTATATAGTTTGCGGTGTAGCTGTCTTTTGAAACTGATGACTTTGATTCTTTATCGGCGCTCGCGGAAAGTGCTGAAATACTATGCCAAGGTACTTGAACACGCATACTATCTGCGAGAACAAATACTTGGCCGCGATCGTCAGCTTCACTTTGAATTAATATTTGTCGATTGAGTCGTGAGCAAAATGCCGGAGTTCCAGGTTTGAAAAGTAACCTGAATTCTTCAACAGTTTGCGCTCTATGCGCTGCTGGTTGTGCTTTGATGATTGTGGGTAGTTCAGATCTAATATCTTGAATAGTTTTGTTTTTAAGACGGTTTTGCCGGGCGTCTTCAATTAGATTTTCAATCTTTTTTTCGGCCTTTTGAATAGCCTTCTCTAGCCAACGATCTCTTTGTTCCCGAAATTTGCGGACGAGCTCGGCGTACTGAGTTTTTAAATTCTGGGCTTCGTCGCGATCTCTTTGGGCAGCTTGCTTCAACTCGATGATTTGAGACCTTAAATCTTCACTTTCTTGGAGATTAATGGCTCTTTGCTTGGACAATGGAGTGAGATATTCCTCGGCCTTTCTCAAAATTTCGGGTGGCACTCCGAGGCGGCGGGCGACAGATAATGCCAAGCTCTGGCCGGGAATTCCCAATACCAATTGATATGTTGGACGATTGTTTTTCACATCAAATTCGAGACTTCCGTGAAGAAGCCCACTGTCCTTGGGCCAATTTTCTTTGAGAGGACTCAAGTGACTCGTGATGACTGCAAAAATATTCATTTCCAAATAATGATTTATAAAACTACGCGCAAGCGCCGAACCTTCTTCAGGGTCGGTGGCGCCGCAGATTTCATCTACTAAAACGAGAGTTTGCTCGCCTTTGTAGTCCAATGTCTCATTGAGACGTTTCATGTGCGAGCTGAAGCTGGAAAGATTTTCTTCCACACTTTGGAGATCACCCACAACAGCATCGATTGTTTTGAAAAATGGCAGGACAGATCCTGCCAGAGCGGGAATAGGCAAACCACAACGTGCCATTTGTGCACATAGTCCTAGAGTTTTTAGCAAAACGGTCTTTCCACCAGCATTTGGACCTGAAAGTAGAAGTAATCTTTTTTTGCTTTCGAGTTCAATGGTATTCGGAACGACGTCTAGTCCTTGCAACACTAAAAGCGGATTTTTTGCTTCTTTAAGAATGACACGTAGGCTGGAATTTTCTGAGCTAGCGTCAGTGGCATTTACTTCCGTGAGTTTCGCTGCTGAGCCACGGAGAAGTGTGTTCATTTTAGCTTTAGCAAATGTGATATCGCATTCGAGCATACTGGATTCAGCATTTTCTAAAGAGACAATTTGTCGCGCCAGAGAATGACTCAACTCTCGAAGGATTTTTTCAATTTCTTCCGCAATAAATAATTGAAGATCGCGAAGGCGATTATTAATAGGAAGTGCTTCCTCCGGCTCCATAAAAACAGTTTGTTTAGTAAAACTGCGATCATGGATCAAGCCTTTAACATCGTGCTGACTTCCGCTCTTGATGGGCAGAACCAAGCGGCCTTCCCGTGTTGTCACGTATCGATCTTGAAGTAAATTTTCCATTTTACGACGAGAAATAACTAAATCCAAAACATGTGCGACATCGCGGGTAAGTTTTTTCTTTTCTTCGAAAAGTGAGGCAAGTGTTGGTGTAGCGTCTTCATTGATATCTCCATCGGGAGAAATCGCTTTATTGAGCATGGTTAGTGGGATTTTAAAATCACTAATTTTGGCGCCAAAAAGGATTGACCACGGATTTTTAACAGTGCCCAATATATTTTTCAGCTGACCGCTAGAAATTAGAAAATTTCTGATTATCATCAAGTCTTTAATTCCGAGAACAGATTTAATTCTAAGATGTTCAAAAAGCCTAGGTAAAGAATCGAGATTTAAAAAACTGGGAAGAGCCGATTCGGTGAGAACCGCTTGCGCCATGATGACGTTTTGAGCTCCTTGGTTCGCGAGAGCTACTGAACCGAGTGCTGAAATTGATCTTAGCAACTCGCGCGCACGTTCCGATTGAGAGTTTTGAGCAAGTTGTTTAAGGAGTTCTTTCCAGTCGATTTCTTTTGCGAGCATAGGGGGTAATATCTAACAAAATAACCAAAGCCACAAGCCCAATAAATAGCAAAGGGATTAGGCGAGTTATTCTAGAAAATAGTGTCGGCAAAGGTTTGCTCAAGAAAGGAACACTAAATGTTTGGGCCCATTCGGAATCTGGTGCGGACTTAACAAGTATCAAACCACGCATATCAATGATTGCGGAAACACCCGTGTTGGTGGTGCGGATCATGGGGCGCCTGAGTTCGATGGTTCGCGCTGCCGCCATGGTGAGATGTTGGATTTGCTCAGGGCCGGAACCGTACCAGCTGTCATTGGTAATATTTAAAAGAATTTGGCTGTCCTTTGAAGATGGTGCCATGAATTCACCAAAAAGATCTTCGTAACAGATGGAAGGAGCGACCGTGAATTCTCCAATTTTGATGCTTTGAGGTGGGGTTCCTGGAGTGATTTCTCCAATTTCCGGTGCGAGTTTTCGGATAAACGGAAATAAATTTGATCCCGGAATATGTTCCCCAAAGGCGAGTAGTATGTTCTTTCGATAGGTAGAAAAAAGATTTCCCTGCGGATCAAACAAAAATATAGCGCTATATTCTGGGGTCATTGGATTGTGATAGATTGTGTCGCGAGAAAATCCACCTACTGCAAAATAAATAGAATGCTCTCTTATAAATTGTAAAAGTTGAGATTGATATCGGCCATGAAGAAAAGGGGCGTCGAGATAGTCTGGAAAAGCCGTTTCGGCCCAAACAACTAGATCTGGATGTTCGTTTTTTAAGGCCGCTTCCGTTTGTTCTAGAAGCCTTTTCATAATTGGCATCTGAAAAGCATTGCCGAACTTGCGGTAGTAAAGTTCATAGCTGCCCATGTTGGTCTGAACCATCATCACTTTTGCAGTCTGATCTTCTTTAGGCAGTCGATCAAGACTGATTTGACCGAGAGATTCGGTAAGGCAGAACAAGAAAACAAAATTGAGTAAGGTTATTAACCCACCTTTTTTTCTGAATTTGGAAAAACTCAGAGCGAAGATAAAGTTTATAAAATACACGTACAAACTCAAAATGTTGAAACCTACGAACTCGGCCAATTGGGCGGTCTTAAAATGACTAAAATAAAAACTGTATCCCAAATTCCACGGGAAAATAGCTGGCCAAAAATACTCAAAGGCTCCGTAAAAAAGAGCCAGTGTTAAAAAGAATGCCCAGTTTTCAAGTTCAAGTTTTTCTCGCAAATAGACTGCCGTTAGCGTTGCTGCGACAAAGTGTAAATTCGCGATACAGCAATATCCGATGAGAACCAAAATATTTAGTGGAAATGGGATTTGTCCAAATTCTTTTGCGGTGAATGCAATCCAGTAAAACCCTACAAGGCTAATCACAAACTGGGTGACAAAGCTTAAGATAAACGCTTGTTTTAGGCCTTTGGTCTTGGTGATTGTGAGCCAAAGAGGAACAAAGCAAAAGAAGAGTGCCCAACCCAAAAACGGTGGATAACTGGTCGCGCAGAGAATTCCTGAAATGACGGCCATAGCAAAATGCTTAATGGTTAGACCTTCAGTCAAAATCTTCATCCACGCTTTTGGTTTTTTCATTGCCATTGTGTGAAACTTATTTAAAATATCGATATGGAACCTCAAATTGGATCACAAGAAAATTTAAACAATCTGCCCGGATCACGTGCCATCCAAATGGGATGTCCTCACTGTGATAAAAAATATCTCGTCGCTATGGACAGCTTAACATTTGGTCAGGCGAGATTTCAATGCAGTTCTTGTGATGCTTTTTTTGCTATCAATTGGTTTGGCGCTCAGGCGATGAATTCCCTGACTCCTACCAATATCAAAACCATTTTGCTCGAAAAACCTCACAAAACAAAAACTTGTTACCATTGCGCTCATGTTTGTGACGTCGAAGCGAGCGAGTGTCCTGCATGCGCCGTCGTTTTTGCTAAAGAAAGAAACAAGGTTCATGTTCCTCAGGGGATTCAAGACATCGAACTTAGTCCGCTTTGGCAGGATGTGATTTCGAATTATGCCGATGAGAAAAAACATCGAAATTTTGTGCAGAAGAGTTTTGATAAAGATCAATTGGTTTTTGCAAGTCATCATTATCGTGTGGTTCTCGCCGCCAATCCTAGCGAGCCCACAGCTCTCAAAATGCAAAAATTCATCATGAACTTGGCCGAAATAAAACCCCAGGTGCAAAAAAAACCGGGAGCGGCATTTTCTAAATTAAAATTCAATTTTTACAAGATCACCATTCTGCTTTGTTTTTGTTGCATCGCTATGGGTGCATTTTTTGATTCTCTCAGACCCTTGATTGCTCTTGGATCTAGCGTTCTTATTTTCTCACTGATCGTCCATCACTGGATCACCAACTCAGAAATTTAATCTTCTGACGATGCCGAGGCTCGGCTAGGTTGATTGAGCACCTTCAATATCGACTGCAAATTAGAATTAGATCTTGAGTCTCCGACATTCCCAGACCCATCGAATTTTGCGGCAACAACTCCCACATCAGAGGGTTGTTCTGTTGTTATGATGCGACCAATTCCAGTCATGGGAATCTGTGGCTGCATTGCAAGAGCCGCATAGCTATTGAGTTTGCCAGCATATTCGGTCTTGCCACGAAGGCCTGAAAGTTCGTCCGCTGTGTTTATAATTTGTCTGCGCACTTGAGAATATGTGTAGTCCTTATTGTTAGAAAGCACGAGCGCGGCCACTCCAGAAACAAAAGCTGTGGCCTGAGATGTTCCCGTTAAATTTCCATATCGGCCCCCAGGGAGGGAGGAGTAAATGTTTTCGCCGGGAGCAGCGATATTCACTGTGTTCACACCGTAATTGCTAGATTTCAAAATATTTCCACCCTGATCGATCGCCGTGACTGAAATAATATTGTCTAAATTGTAATTGGCTGGATAGTAGTGAGCGAAGTCAGAATTGGAATGTTCATTTCCCGCCGCTGCTACAAAAAGGATTCCGTGATCGCGAGCTAATTTTACGGCTTCAAATTCCTCATCGTTGGGTTCTAGTCCGCCACCAGAGTAATTAATAATGTTTGCGCCCATTTTAGCCGCATATTGAATTGCCCTGATGGTGTTTTTAAGATTGTCACCACTGTGCGCAGTGGGATCGAAATATTTTAGAACCATGATTTTTACTTTAGGGCATGCGCCGACCAATCCGCCAGTTGCATTGCCTCTGCCACCGCCATTGGCTCCAATGATGCCAGCCACGTGTGTGCCATGGCCATGATTGTCTGTAAGATCATTGTTGTTAGAAACGAAGTTCCATCCGCTCACATCGTCAATGTAACCATTGCTATCGTCATCAATTCCATTGTGTGCTTTGTTGCTACCATTTTTATCGAAACCAGTTTCGCCGGGATTTTGCCAAATATTTTCAGTGATATCAGGGTGGTGAACGTCAGCTCCGGTATCAATCACGGCTACGATTTTTTCGCCATCGCCTTCAGTGATTTCCCAAGCCTTGTTGGCGACGATATCACTTTTTCCATCGGTTCCCATAAGTCCCCAGCTCTTCTTAACGCTTGGGTCATTGAGCAAAATATGAATGTCATTTTTAGAATTCATTTTCATAACTTGGGGAGTTCCTAAACTCATCATGCGGTCGGACTCGACCTCTGGCTTAGGCGCCATATTGATAGCGAACATAGAAACTAGAAAGTTCAGTCCCATGAAAATGCCGAGTCCCGTGGACAAAGAAAGCCCGAAGAGTTTCAGATTTCTGGTCAACTTAAGTTTCTGTTTGGTGTTCATTTTGATCCCCCTGTTTGACTTATATAAGAGCAAACTCTGGGCCTAGATAAACTCAGTCAACTATCTGAAATCACGGGGTAAACTTTGTCTGAGGCGACTATAGTTTAGACGGGTGTCAGAGATTCTGTTGTCAATGGCATCTCCGCTCAGGCAACATCTATGGAGAGTAAATTGAGAACTATTGAGGAGGATTCCATGAGGTC
>JAYTHU010000237.1:0-2257 GCA_043732305.1 Oligoflexia bacterium | reverse complement strand
ATATCATGCCTGACGGTTTCGTCAGAGTTAACAAGAGGCTTAGAATTATTTATGGATAATCTTAAAAGGGGAATAAGGCAGCTGGAAGTCTGATGCCTGTCCGCAAGCGCAAAACATGAAACCGCCTGAAGGCAGACAAAAATCAATAAAGATGTCATCACGCGCGATTTATACAACGGATCCGCTTTTCTTTTACGTGTGTCAGCCAAGTTTGGCTTCAAGTTCAAGTGTTTTGGATTTGCTTAATCTATTGCAATCTTGTGCCAAGTCAAGAAGCACTAAAACAAAGCTGGAATGCCTCAAATTGCCGAACTTTTAGCCGCCTAGGTAAGCGGCACGGACTTTTGGGTCTTTCATGAGTTCCTGGCCCGATCCGGTGAGGACAATTTGCCCAGTTTCCATGACATAGGCGCGGTGAGAAACTCGTAATGCCTGATGGGCATTTTGTTCGACCAAAAGGATTGTCACACCATTTCCATTTATTTTTTTAATAATGGCGAAAATTGTCTCAACGATCTGAGGCGCTAATCCCAACGATGGTTCATCAAGCAGTAGAAGTTTAGGTCTGCCCATCAGAGCGCGCGATACCGCGAGCATCTGTTGTTCGCCACCGGATAAAGTTCCTGCCTGTTGTTTTAATCGTTCTTTCACGCGAGGGAAAAGTTCAAAAACATTTTCCATGTCGGCACGGATCACTGATTTTGCATCTTTGCGGGTGTATGCACCCATCTCTAGATTTTCCATCACGCTGAGGTTCGCAAAAATGCCTCGGCCTTCAGGGGATTGTAAAAGCCCTAGGCGTACGATCTCGTGAGGTTTCATTCCTTGAATGGGTTTGCCATCGAAAATAATTTCTCCGCTGACTGGTTTCAGGAGCCCGCTGATTGCACGCAAAGTAGTGCTTTTGCCTGCCCCGTTGGCGCCGATGAGTGAGACGATTTCGCCCTCGTTCACTTCGAAGCTTATTCCTTTTAGCGCTACTATGTTGCCGTATTTGATATGTAAGTTTTGAACTTTCAGATTAGCCACTAATTTTTATTCTCAGCAGATTCTGTAGAATCAGTAGTCCCTAAATAAGCAGCAATAACTTTTGGATCTTGCTGAATTTTCTTCGGATCCCCCTCAGAAATTAAAACTCCGTGATCCAAAACCAAAATACGTTTGCAAATCCCCATAACTAATTTCATATCATGTTCAATAAGTAGAACCGTCACGCGGAATCTTTCTTGAATAGAATAAATGACTTCCATGAGCGAATGAGTCTCGCTGTGATTCATTCCTGCCGCTGGTTCATCGAGCATCATGATTTTAGGTTTGGTAGCAAGTGCGCGAAGAATTTCTAAACGGCGCTGTTGTCCATAGGGAAGGCTGCCGGCTTTTTCATGAGAACGCTTTTCAAGATCAAATATTTTAAGAAGTTCCATCGCTTGTGAGTGAATTTCACTTTCTTCCTTTGACATGCGAGGCGACTGAATCAAAGCTTCGATCATACTGTAATGAGTGTGCTGATGAGCGGCGATGCGAATATTGTCGAGAACGCTTAGCTCTTTGAACAGTCGAATGTTCTGGAAGGTTCGAGAAATCCCGCGATGAGAAAGTTCATACGGTTTAACTCCCGCGATATTTTTTCCTAAAAATTCGATGCTGCCACTGGTGGGTTGATAAACTCCCGTCAGCAAATTAAAAAGTGTGGTTTTTCCTGCGCCGTTAGGTCCAATAAGCCCGACCAATTCACCTTCATTGATGGTGTTGGTGAAGCCATTCACCGCGATCAAACCGCCAAATCTGATGGTGAGGTCTTTAGCCTCAAGAAGAGCGGCGCACATATTTTTTCCAAATGTCAGTGATTTCTAAATTTCCGAAAATACCTTTAGGGCGAGTGAGCATAAGTAAAATCAAAGTGAGGGAATAAATGACCATGCGGAAATCGATTTTGGTCAATTCCTGCAATGGACGTAAAAGTTCTGGGAGTAAAGTGAGAATGATCGCAGCTAGAACTCCACCGGAAATACTTCCCATTCCGCCAAGTACAACCATCACAACCACATCAATACTTTTCATAAAACCAAAGGAGCTTGGATTTAAGTACGAAAGGAAATGTGCGAACAACGCTCCCGCGACGCCGGCAAAGAAACTTGAAATGACAAAAGCTTTCACTTTATAAGTTGTCGTGTCGATTCCCATACTCTCGGCTGCAATTTCATCTTCGCGAACCGCTAGAAATGCTCGGCCGTGTGTGGAATTCATTAACCTCACG
>JAYTHU010000236.1:0-21366 GCA_043732305.1 Oligoflexia bacterium | reverse complement strand
TTTCCTCTTATGGATTCCCAGGTGGCGGCCATTGCTTCCGAAACATCGCCAGCTTGAATTTTCTTTTCAGCCACTTTCGCGAGCCACGGATTATCTATCACCATAACCATGATGAAACCGTAGGCAAAAACGAGGAATGGAAAAGCGTAGTCGAGCTTGGAAATATCCATAACTCTAGCTCGACAATAATCCGTCAATACTTAAATAGCCGAAGGTCCTGCGAAGTTATCCATTAGGGGTACCGATAGTACAGGTATGACATTAATGGCAGTTATCTATTATTCAAGCGTTTATCTGATTAGCCAAAACGGGCAAGCACAGGCCGCAGAACCGGCAAGCGTGGGTCGAGATTTTTTCATCCAGCAATTTCATCGCGTTGGAAAAGAAAGTTTTTGCGCTGTAGATGGAATGATGGAGTGTTTTGATATATCCAGCAAAGTTTGCGAACAGACTTATGAAAAGGCATTTAGCACTTGCGCTAATCGCATAGAAATTCCAAAAGATATTAATGTTCGAAATTCCAATGGATCGACGGAGAAAAAATTAGGATCTTGTATTGGTTTACAATTTGGCCGCGATCATTTTTCAAAAAGAAAAAAGAATCTAAAATGCAAAACAAAAACCTGATTTTGATTCTCACAACATTTATCTTTTTCGTGGGACATCGAACTTCCTTCGCTGATGATACCAAAGAATGCATGCCGGGTTGGAACGCTACTCTTAAAAAAGCGCGGGCGGTCGAAAGAGCTTACGGCTGCTCAAAATCTGGATCTTTGGAAAATTGCAAAATTGAAATGGGCGTTGGTGTTTTTGCCGCTGTGGCTGCGGCAAGTGATGAAGGAAAAGCACTTGGATCAAAGATCGCCGATAAAATTCGCGATCCTGATTTCAGGCCATGCCCAATTGCCTCCAACAACTTCTCAATTTGGATGGATTCTGCGTTTGCCGGCGGAAAATGTATACCTCATCCTCTAATGGTAAAGGAAGAACTTCGCAGAGCAGTCACTCTAGCAGGTCGAGAAAGTGCGATCGAACTAAAGAATCAACAAAGTATTTTGGACGAAAAGAAAAAATTACTAGAGACAAAAAATCTAACTCCTGAGCAAGTTAAATCCAATTATAAAATCAACGTGGACGCAACGAAGCAAGCTTTAAAAAATGCCGAGAACGTAGCGAATACCAACTACAACGATTATATTAAAAAGTATTTCTATAGAGTTAATTCGAATCTTTCAAATGCATATCGTACAAACGCCAATATATGGAATAGTTTAAAAAATGAACTCAACAAAGTATTGCCCGAAATACGTGGAAGCGATGAAATCTCCGTAATCAACATCGACCAGATCAAATCCAAAATGGATGCTCGATACATTCCACATTGGAAACAAAATACCATAATAAGTTTGTCCTCTTCAGCAGCTCAGTCATATGACGAAGTCGAAGCGGCCAAGGCAGCCGAAGCAGCTATGCTGAATGATCCCAAACTTTTAGAACTAAAAGAAAATTGGAACCGGGCAAAGGCTGCAGCTTCAAGTTTTGAAGCCCCTCCCATGCCAGCAACCTCGATGCCACAAGAGACAGCAGCATTAAAAAAAGAAGTGAGTATTCTTGAACAACAAGTGAAACTTTTAGAAGACCGAGACAAAGCCGTGAGGATGCTTCTTAGAACAACTGATTCTCCAATGAGCGTCACCGATTTAAAAGCTGCAGCTAAAGCCCTCGGTTCTTTGATGCCAGAAAGAACTTTGCTAGCGACGGGAAATTCATCCCTACTGAAGGTTATTCTCAATCTAAAAGTAAGTGCTGCCGAAGTTGCAAGTAAAGCAGGAGCATCTTTGATCGATAGCCCAGGGATGAAATTCTTTTTGATGACCTATGGTCCACGACTAGCTCCAATAGGCCAAGGACTTTTAAAAATTGCAAGCTTAGGCGCAGGCGCAGCGATGGTACTTGGATCCGTGGGTGTCCAAGCAGCTACATTTACTCCTCCGGCTGGAGATGAAAAATGCGGTGATATGACACAGTCTAAAATTTACGTTCGCTCTCCTGACAAAAATTGCAACATCGATCTGACAATGAACAATCCTGTCAACCTGGCAGTTTTAGAGCAGGATTCAGAGAGCATGTGCTTTTTAGCGAAGGAAAATCCAGAAGTAAAATCGATGATAGATCAAAATTACCAAAACTACTTTCCGCAGACCAAAATTCAATGCAGCAAACCTATGACCCTCACTATGCAAAATTATGGATCAGCGACTTACTCTCAAGATGAAATTGTTTTTACTCCACCGAACGGCCGACAGAGTTATGTACACTTTGATCAGAACGGAAACGAAACCAATGTAGAAATTCCTAAGGACATCCGCGGCGGGAAATTTGTCAAAACAGATTGGGGAGCAAAACCCGATTCAGAAAACTCTAAATACTCCAGTTTCATGAACGAATATTCCAATAGACTTATGCCTTTGATTGCCGAAGGAAGCACCTGCTGCTCTGGCCAAGGCATGCTTCCTGATGACTGCGCCATGTATGGAATCAACGCTAGCAATTCTGGAACAAAATCCGTTCAACCTTCGGCTACCAGCGTAAAATAAATTTTATTCTATTTATGCAGTCGCTTTTTTTGGTCGAAATCTACGCGGTAGTATTTGTAAACGTTATAGGCAAAATCTGAATACAAATAATTTTTCAACCAAGCTTGATGCACGTTAAATATTTTTGCGACCCAATTTGGAATCCAAACTTGTTCGTTTTCAATAGCAATGACATTCATCCGGTCCAGCATCTTCTGCCTTACGGGAGAATCCGTCATGTTCGTGATTTTTTCATATAAGAAATCATACTCTGCGTTTTTGAAGCTTGAGTTATTCATGCCAGGAGCACCATTCGGCCCATAAAGAAGCTGCATGTAATTTTCTGCATCTGGATAGTCGGCAATCCATCCATCATAAATAATTTGAACTTTACCTTTTTTACGAACGTCAAAATATTCAGGACGTGTGTGCAGATTGACTTTAATTTTAATGCCAATCTCCGCCATTTGACTTTTAAAAAGCTCTCCCATTTGGCGTGAGATAGAGGCACCTTCGGTATCATAATTGATTTCGGGAATACCGGTTCCATCGGGAAAACCAGCTTGCACCAAAAGCTTTTTAGCTTTCGCTATATTGAATTCGCGCGCCGGAAAATTTTTATTAAAACCATTTACGGTGGCAGGAAGAATCTGATTTGCTAATACTGAAGCGCTGTAGCCAAAGAGTTCGTTGTGTTTTTGTGAATCAAAAGCCAAACCCATGGCTTGTCTCACTAATTTATTTTTTCCAATGAATGGGTCTCTCATGTTGAAACCTATGAACCATTCGGTCGATGACTGGTCCGCAGTCATTTCAATTCCCTTGGCCAGTAATTCTGGTCTCAAGTGGCCGTTCACTACTGAGGCCTCATAGTTATCTTTAGGAATTTCTGTTTGGTCGATATTACCTTTGAGGAAACTTAGCCACATCGGCTGACGCTCCACCATGATATGAAGAACAATTCCGTCATTGAATGGAAGATCTTTTCCATAATCAAATTCAGATTCATCAGGCGCCGTCTTTGGGGGGAGAACTTTAGGAATGTGCTCTCCGCCATTTCTCTCTGGAAATTTTTCTCCATGGAAAGTGGGATTGCGAGCCAAAACAATTCTGGAATTTTGAATATATTCTTTTAGCACGTAGGGCCCGGTGCCCACGGGATGTCTTGAAAATTCGACTCCATATTTTTCTATGGCTTCATGCGGAATGGGCGAAGTGAAAGGCATCGCCAAAATATAATTTAACTGAGGATATTTTTTGTTGAGCTTAATTTGGATGGTGTAAGGATCTATCACTTTAAATCCAACTATCGGTTTAGAATAATCAGCAACTCCAGAATCACTGGCAGCTTTTTTCCATTCCGCAAAACCTGTGACTCGACCTTCAAAAATCCAGGAACCTTCCGAATGAGTTTTAGGATCGGCGATGCGTTTCCAACCAAAGATAAAATCATCGGCGATCATTTCACGACCAACGCCATTTGGAAAACAGGGATCATTTTGAAAGTGAACGCCTTTTTTAATTTTCAGTGTCACAGTCAAACCATCTTTAGAGTATTTTGGAAACTCGGAAGCGAGATCAGTGACCACTTCGTAAGGACGTTTCAAATAGTGATATTGCATCAGCGATTCATAAATCGGACCGATAGCATAAGCAGCGATGGCATCTTGACTCATCACAGGATCAAGACTTTGCGGATTTTCCCGCAGAACGAGATGCATATACGTGTCCACAACGCTTTTTGAGTGGCAAGCCCCTAAAAATAACGCCATTAGCAATATTGAAGCCAACTTAAACATTGTAAAACCTCTCCCAGAGATAGAATTTATTATTTTAATAAGACGAATTGACCCTACAAAAGAGTAGCGCTAATATCAAGGAAGGTCTTCTGTCGGGTTCGAGGTTTCTATGAAATTTTAAACCCTACAAGCTTAAATAAGAAGCTTAGCACTGGCAGTGGTGTGCATGCTCGGTTCGCCGAGAAGCCTAAAGCTGTCATCCGAGCCTCGATCTAGTAATCGGGGTTTAGAATTCTTACAGAACACGGCCCAGATGGATGACCTACTTTTTTCTCTCTTGTTTCTTTTTCGCAGTATCTCAAATGCGCCTTGCGCACTTTTAAATAGAGCTTGTTTGTTTTTATTTCTAATCACAATTTCTCGACCTAAGTCCTAAAGCTTTCATTCTTATTCCCCGATATAATCAATAGGCAGAGTTATGTTTATTTTATTCAAAAGGGGCTCTCAGTGAAAACATTGAAGTTTTTTTCTTTGGCACTTACATTTATTTTTTTAAATTTTCCGAATAATGGACTAGCAGACGGAGCAGCCAACGCGGCCTTGGCAACATCCCAAGGTGGGATATCCGAATATACTGCTTGTCTAATTTCACACGGGAATAATACAGATCCATGCAACAAGATTAAAGCTGAACAAAATAGCGACAAATTTTACAACGGTGTTCAAGCCTGCCGTAATTACACAACTTTAGATAAAAAAGGTGATCCGAATAAGCCGCCGACATCTTGCGACCTATTAGCTGACTGCTCAAAAAATGTTGAATGCGGAGACGTAGCCGGCGCAATTGAAAAATGCGCTCGCGCTTTAAGAGTAGCGGATCCTGATGCAGGAACTACTTCGAGAACCAAGGACAGTGAAAATACCGATGATTCCATAGTCACATCTAATGATGATTCAAAATTGGGATCATATATCGCTGTATGCACAAACCAATATAAAACGCCGTCTGATCCTACAAGCGAAAACGCCGACTACAAAACAAAACAGAAAGCAGTTTTTGCTCAACTAGCCATCGATGGACAAAAAGCCAGCCCATCCGATGCATGCCGAGGATTAAAAATTAAAGAGTTAGCTAAAAATTTGTCAAAACTATCAGAGGACGCAACTAAAGACCGCAAAGATACAGAAACAAAGAATAAAGAAGCGATCAAGGCTTTTGACACTACCAAAGCGGAATGCATTAAGGACCAAGTCAGTCTTGATTCCAGATTAAATTCTGCTATTAGTGATAGCAACGTGAAAGCAGCTGATCTTCAAAATAAACTGGTTGATGAAAACGCAAAAGCCACAGCAGCATTGAATACAATGAAAGTACAATTAGCGAGCGCACAGCTAAATGTTCAGAAACTGCAGGGCGCCGACAAACAGGCTGTCGAAGCAGCATATTACGATAAACAGCTTCAGATTAGACAAACCTGCAATGATGCTGCTGACAAATATATCCAGACTATTCAGGCACAGCAGGCAGCTCTTGAGACTGGAATGCGAAATCAAACTCAATCACTTGGGCAAGCTCTTACCAATGCTGCCGTTGGCGGGAATGCTGGCCAAAATGCGGCAACTTGGACAAGCTATGTTTCAAAGTGCATGGGAAGAAACTCGGGAGTTCTCACTTCGGCCTATAATAAATATTTAAACGATCAACAGAATCTCGTCGCGCTGATTAATCAGTCCCTCATACAAGTAGCTAAATTAACCACCGATGTGAGGAATGCAACAATTAACAACACTCAACAAAACGCCGGAGCATATGATTCTCGTACTGCCGCAATGGCCGCAGCTAACCAGAAAACAAGTTCTCTTCGGGCCGAACTTCAATCTCTTTCTGGTCCCAAAGGTACTTGTACTGAAAAAATAAAGCATGCTGGCGAGGATAGAGACGATGCTAAGGATGCCTACGATTTGGCGATTCAAAATGAAAAAGGACTAGAAGGTATGGCCGGATTGACATCTGACAGCTCCACTAGCTCACGTGATGAACAAAAAGATACAGCGGACAGAGCCGCAATAGAGGCTTCTGCAGCAATGGCACTCAATCCGAACTACAAGAAACTTTATTGCTCTGGCGAATCTCCTACATTTGGCCCATCTTCCACCCAAAATGGATCAACAGATCACGGAGCATCTATCCCAAATACCAGTACTGGCGATCCCCATAATCCCAATGCAAAGTGAACTAAATTATGTCGTTATGCGGCGTGATTCGCGCGATGCGTAACCATTGCACTCTTAGAAGTTTTTGAGTAGGCTAAAAAGCCTATGAAAATCAAAAACTTCGTTGCTATCGGAATCATTGCAGTCTTTCTAGTAATCGCGGGCCTCGCCTACACTTTCTTCTCTCTGAGTGCGAGTCTTCCGCGCATGATCACACTTGAAGATTACAAGCCACTTGTGGTCAGCCAAATGTTTTCGCGAGATGGGCAAAAGGTCGGTGAGTTTTTTCGAGAAAAACGAATCGTCATGCCCTACAGCAAAATTCCAAAGCAACTTGTTTACGCATTTATTTCGGCTGAAGACAGTCATTTCTTTGAACACGGTGGTTTGAATTTTTCTGCGATCGCTCGTGCTATTTTGGCCGATATCAAAGCAGGACACAGCGCTCAAGGGGGATCGACGATCACCCAACAGGTTGCAAAATCTCTGATGCTCACTCCCGAGAAAAAGCTTTCGCGTAAAATCAAAGAAGCCATATTGGCATTTCGCATGGAGAAGCATCTCAAAAAAGAAGACATTCTCTATTTGTATTTGAACCAAATTTATCTGGGTCACGGAGCTTACGGAGTTGAGGCTGCGGCCGAAAATTATTTCCGCAAACACGTGGAAGATTTAACTATCGCGGAATGTGCGATGCTCGCAGGTTTACCTCAAGCTCCTGGAAAATATTCGCCACTTCTAAATCCAATCAGAGCCAAAGAACGTCAGTTGTATGTTTTGAATCGCATGGCTGATGAAAATCACATCACCCATGAGCAAGCAAAGATTGCTGGGCAAGAAGTTCTCAAAGTTTATTACAAAGAAGAATTCGAAGATCTCGCGCCATTCTTTAAAGAAACCGTCAGACAGTTCTTAGTTGAAGAGCTTGGTGAAGAAAAAGTTCTTGATGAAGGAATTAGAATTTACACCGGCATGGATGTAAAAAAACAATTGGCGGCTCAAGATTCCGTAATGAAAAATCTCCGTGATCTGGACAAGCGCCAAGGTTTCCGTGGTGTGAAAAAGAATTTACCTAAGGCAGAAGATATTGCCGCATTTCTACTCAAAGAACGTGACGAGCTGATTGGGAAAACTCAGCCGTATAAATTGATTGCCGTTTCTACCAAAGAGGTTCCGCACGCGCCTCTAGATCTCGCAAAGAAAGCGAAGAACCTTCCTGACTATTTGAAGGTAGGACAAATTGTTGAAGGCGTTGTCACCAAAGTGGACAGCAAGCAAGGTCTTGTCACCGTGAGAGTGGCTGAAGCACAAGGCTTGATTGATATTGACGATATGAATTGGGCGCGCAAAATAGATCCCACTCGCCATTGGACGGAGGCGCAAATTCATGATCCCGCAAAAGCACTTTCTTCTGGTGACATCATTGAAGTTAAAATCAAATCGGAAAAATATACTTCTGACAGACTTACAAAGTTAGCAACTGCCCCAGCCAAGGGAAAAAAGCCAGCAAAGGCAGCTCCACTTGATCCGTCACTGGCAGAATATATTGGGCTCTCATTGGAGCAAGAACCCACTGTTGAAGGCGCACTTTTGAGTTTCGATTTGAACACTCAAGATGTTTTGGCCATGGTTGGTGGTACTGATTTTGAAAGATCAGAGTATAATCGCGCTTTACAGGCAGCTCGTCAAACCGGATCTGTTTTTAAATCTATCACTTATGCTGCTGCTCTGGACAAAGGTTATCAAGCAAACTCCGTGATTGTGGATGCGCCGATTATTTATGAAGAAGGCGAAGGACAAGAAATCAAAAAGTGGAAACCAGGAAATTTTGAGAATAAATTTTCCGGTGACGTTTTATTTAGAAACGCACTTATTAAATCTTTGAATATCCCTACCGTTAAAATCACCGAAAAAATGGGCGTCGAGTGGGTTGCCAAATACGCACGTCGACTTGGAATCTTCAGTCCTCTCAATCCTGACTTCACAATGACTTTAGGTTCAAGCTCGATCACGCTTTATGAAATGACCAAAGCACTCTCCACATACCCACGCGGTGGAAAAAGAATTCATCCCTTGCTGATTAGAAAGGTCACTGATTTCAGCGGCCAAAATGTTTTGATTGAAAATGTAAGTTTGGATAAAAAGTTTGAAAAAGAATTAAATAAACTTGAAGTTGAATTTCATCCAGAGCTTGCAAAGGAATTAGGAATTGAACTTGATCCTAAACAACAAGCTAAGCTTGATGCAAAATTAGCAGCGTTAGCAAATCCAGTGGCAGCAAAATCCCCAGTTGAAAAAGCTAATGCCGTGGTTGCAGCTTCTGGTCAGTCACCTTCTCCAGAAATTATGGCAGCGGTAAATCTCAATCCCAATGCACCGTTTGAGTTTGCAGATCGAGAACAATTGATTTCTCCCCAGACGGCTTACCTCATCACGCATTTGATGAAAGGTGTTGTTCTAGAGGGCACCGGATTTAGAGCGAAAGCCATCAATCGTCCTTCAGGTGGAAAAACGGGAACAACCAGTGGATATTTTGATGCTTGGTACATTGGATTCACACCGCAAGTTTCTACAGGCGTTTGGGTTGGCTACGATGATGAAAAACCATTGGGCAGACTTGAAACGGGTAACTCCGCCGCACTTCCCATTTGGGTGGATTACATGATGACCGCAGTCGCAGACACTCCGGCACTTGATTTCCCCGTTCCAACGGGAATTGTATTTGCCAACATTGACGCGGAAACTGGCAAGCTCGCTTCAGTTAAAAGTAAAAAAGCAGTTCGTGAAGCGTTCCGTGAAGGAACAGAACCAACTTCAAGCAGCACTGAATCTACTCCGAGCGAAGAAAAGAACTTTTTTAAAGAGGATTTATCAGATTGACCAAAGAGATTGTTCTCCAGGGCGTTAGGCAAAACAATCTCAAAGACATCACAGTTAGAATTCCCCTTGGCACGTTCACTGTTATTTGTGGACCATCAGGCTCAGGGAAATCTTCTCTGGCCTTTGAGACCTTGTATGCAGAAGGGCAAAGACGTTACATCGAAAGTCTTTCCACTTATGCTCGCCAATTTTTAAATAAAGCTCCCAAGCCTGATGTGGATTTCATTCAGAATATTCCTCCAGCTATTGCGATCGAGCAAAAAAATCACGTCAAGAATTCACGCTCAACCGTCGGTACTACTACTGAAATTTTAGATTATTTACGACTGTTGTATGAAAAAATTGGAACAGCGCTTTGCCCGAACGGACACGGTGAAATTGAAAAAGACAACGTCAGTGATGCGGCCACGCGCGCGATCGCTGAACTTCCAGAGGCTAGAGCCTACTTGCTTGTTCCTGTTTATGAAAAATCACGTGTGGTCACTGGAACAAAACTTTTGCATTTGATTTTGCGCGAAGGATTTGTTCGCATCATGAAAGCGGGCAAGCCCGTTAAATCCGCAAAAGGTGCTGGTGCGGTAACTGCCATTTCTACAATCGCGGATGAAGTGATCGAGATCAATCCAAAATCCAAGCTTCCCACAGGTGATTTCTACGTTGTAATAGACCGATTAGTTTTAAACGAAGGAGCTCGCGGACGTATTGTCGATTCTTTCGCGCAAGCCTATAGCATGAGCTTGAAATTTAATCAGAATTTGGGCGGCGGCCACAGTTTTTTAAGAACCACTGAAGGAAAACAAATCAGATTCACGGAAGAGAATAGCTGTTCCGTTTGCAATTACAATTTGCCTCCAATCAATTCGAGGCTCTTTAGTTTTTCCAGTCCATATGGAGCTTGCCCTGCTTGCAGTGGTTTTGGAAATATTCTAAAGATAGACGAGAATAAAATTATTCCGAATCCCAAAGGTAGTCTCGATGAATTTTGCATTGAGCCTTTCCGCATGCCGTCGACTCGCAAAAAAATGCGCATCCTCATGGAAATTGCCAGACAGCATAAAATCAATCCGCAAACTCCATGGGAAGATCTGAAACCCGCTCAGAAAACAATTCTCATGGCCGAGGTGGAAGATTTTTTTGAAGGCCTGGAAAAAAAGAAATATAAAATGCATGTGCGCATTTTTCTATCTCGCTACAAGAGCCCATTTTTATGCGAGACCTGCGCCGGCTCACGATTAAGGCCAGAAGCCAAACAAGTTTTTATTCACGACAAAAATATTGCTGATGTTGCGCGCATGACACTGGAAGAACTTCGAGATTTTTTAGCTTCGGTTGATTTAACGCCATTTCAATTGGAAGTGGCCGGCGAAGTTCTGAAACAAATTCGCGCACGGGTGGGATTTTTGATTGAAGTGGGGGTTCATTATCTTTCACTAGATCGTCAAACGCGCACGCTTTCCGGCGGCGAATATCAAAGAATCAATTTGGCCAATCAATTGGGCATGGGTCTTTCGCAAACGCTTTATGTGTTGGATGAGCCCACAGTCGGTTTGCATCCTCGAGACAACGACCGTTTGATCAGCATTCTCAAAAAATTACAGCGCCTTGGAAACACTCTGGTGATTGTCGAACATGATCGCGATGTCATTGAACAAAGCAGTCATGTCATTGAGATGGGACCCGGCTCTGGACACTTGGGTGGAGAAATATTATTTTCTCAAACCACCAAAGAATTTTTAGCCAATCCAGATTCGCTGACAGCGGGATATTTGCGTCCCACTCGTCAATGGGTACCACACAAAGAAAATCGTCCGATGGCGATCGAGAATTTTAAATATAAAATTGAACTCACTGGGTGCCGCGGAAACAATTTGAAAAACCTTGATGTTGTTTTTCCGTTGAACAGACTTGTCTGCGTGACAGGCGTCAGCGGCAGTGGAAAGTCCACATTAGTTGTAGATACTCTCTATCCAGCTCTAGCCAGGGTCTTAGGAACAGATTTTGAACACTCGGCGCCGTTCAATAAAATTATTGGCAAAGAATTTGTGAAAAACGTCATGTTGATTGATCAAAAACCAATTGGCAAAAGCTCACGCAGTAATCCTGTGACCTATTTGAAAGTGTACGATGACATCCGGTCCATCATGGCCAGTATCCCAGAAGCAAAGCAGCGCGGATACACGGCTGGGCATTTTAGCTTTAACGTGGAAGGTGGAAGATGCCCCGTCTGCAAAGGCGAAGGTTCCGAAACCATAGACATGGTCTTCATGGAAGAAGTGGTTCTGAAATGCGACACTTGCGACGGAAGACGATTTAAAAAAGAAATTCTCGAAGTAAAATATCGCGGGAAAAACATTTTTGACATTTTGTCTCTGACCGTAAGCGAAGCCATGGACTTTTTTGTTAACTATCCAAATATTCGAAGGCCGCTAAGCTTATTGCGTGAAGTGGGTCTTGATTACATCACTCTCGGCCAGTCCGCTAACACTTTGAGTGGTGGTGAATCTCAGCGTTTGAAAATTGCCAAAGAATTTCAGAGCGCGCAATCCAAACAGACACTTTACATTCTTGATGAACCAACAACCGGACTTCACTTTCGAGAAGTCGAAATGCTTTTGAAAGTGATCAATCGATTGATTGATTCTGGCGGCAGCGTGATCATCATTGAACACAATCTAGAAGTGATCAGACAAAGTGATTACATCATTGATCTTGGTCCTGAGGGCGGATCCGAAGGCGGACAAATCATCGCCAAAGGGACCCCAGAACAAATCCGCGAAGCAAAAAACATCAGCCATACCGGCTATTACCTCGCAAAACTTAGTTAAGAATATCTCAATGACAAAGCAAATTCTAAAGATGGAAACATCCATTAAAGTTTTTTAAACAAAAAAGTATTTATTTAGGGTTTTAGAAATCTTGAGACGCAGCAGGTTCACATTTCGAATTTTTTTATTGAATAAGTCCCGGGTCGGCACCACTTTTCGCATTGCGAGAACTTCTTTGGAACCACATTTGAAAAATCTTCTGTAAATAAATTGCACGTCGAACTTTAATTCAGGACCTACGTCTGGACAAAATGATTTTCACAATTTATTCTCCATACTTAGAAATTCCGATTCTCGGAATTAAACGCAGTTGACCAAAATAAATACAACTGCAGCTAAACTTGTCTGAAATATTGACGATAAATAGTAAGACAGTTTTTGCGAGAAACTTTCATTATCAAGGAGATCTCTTTATATGATCAATTGGGACGAGTTTGAACACATACACGTCATTCAGAAACTCAAAGCTATTATTCAGCAATGGTGGGGCATAGACACCCTATTTACTGATGACCGTGGATTACTTCGTGGATTCAATAAAGATAAACATTCTTTTTTTAACCCTGCTGTCAAAAGCGTACTGTCAAAAGACAAGGGCGTGGAAAGTTTAGCCGCTTTCGTGAAAGTTATTATCGAAGATTTGCGAAAGTCCAACGAACGTTACGCTGTTAAAGAATGGACTGACGCCGGTTACGATGCCGCAATCTTCCCCATCATCATTGATGGTGAGTTCATGGGCAGCGTTGTTGCTCTTGGATTTTTCAAAGATAAAATTACTCCAGAAAAACTAGAGAATATGAAACGGCAAATGCTGGCCTTTGGAGCACATGCTTCTGAGATCGAGCAAGCTTCCTCAAAAATTCACGCACTAAAAGAAGACGAAAGAAATTACTTTGTTGAACTCGTGGATTTGGTTGGTCAAGAAGTCGTCACTCTCCACACAGAAATTCAAAGCCGTGAGACTCGTATCAGTGAACTCAATAAAGAATTGGGAGTCAGATACAAGTACGACAACATGATTGGTAAAAGCAAATTGATGCAAGAGATCTACTCTCTGCTTGATAAAATCAAAAATTCTGAAAGCACAGTTCTTGTTAACGGTGAAAACGGAACGGGTAAAGAGTTGATCGCTAAAGCGATTCATTACAATTCTCCTCGCAAAGATAAAACGTTTGTCAGTCAGAACTGTTCTGCCTTCAATGAAAACTTGCTCGATTCCGAATTATTTGGACACGTCAAAGGGTCTTTCACAGGCGCGATCAAAGATAAAAAAGGTCTGTTTGAAGTTGCTGATAAAGGAACTTTCTTTCTCGACGAAATCGGGGACACATCTCCCAGCATGCAAGTCAAACTCTTGCGCGTGATTCAAGAAGGGACATTCCTGCCCGTTGGTGCTACTGAAACTCGCAAAGTTGACGTGCGCATCTTGGCTGCGACGAACCGTGATCTAAAAGACATGGTTGAAAAAGGAACCTTCCGCGAAGATTTATATTATCGCATCAACGTCATTAACATTCGCGTTCCGCCACTAAGAGATCGCAAAGAAGACATTCCCCTTCTGACAGATTTCTTTTTGGAAAAAGCTGCTGAAGAAAAGGGAATCAAAAAGAAAATTATCACCAAGCGTGCGTTGGAAAAACTTTATGATTTCCCATGGCCTGGTAACATTCGCGAACTTCAGAATGAAATAGAACGATTGGTTGTTCTTGCCGGTGATGAACAAAAACTCACTGCCGATATGCTCAGCCCACGTCTCCTGGAATTTGGAGAAAAAAATAAAGTTCAAGGTGCACGTGTTCACGGCAAACTCAAAGATGCCCTCGAAGAATTGGAACGCGAAATGATCCGTGAAGGATTGCGTCGCACAGGTTGGAATAAATCCAAACTGGCCAAGGAATTGGGAATATCTCGCGCCGGCCTCATCATGAAGGTTGAAAAATACGGTCTCGATAAACGTAAGCTTTTGAAATAGTCGAATGCACCCGTCACCAAAAGTGATGGGTGTTTTTTTCCATGCCAACATTACTCTCTAAAAAACCTCCTAAGTTATTGAAGCTTCAAATCTTCACAGAGTTGTAATTTCTACAAGCAGTGTAATAAAATCGACTCATTCGAAATTTTCCGTGGGCGAAATTTTTCTCCAAATTTACTTTTAACCTAATCAGCTTCGAGCTTGTCTGATCTTTCATTGGATGAAGCAGTGGCACACACGTTGCTAAAGCTAAACTGAAAGAGGAAAAATAAAAATGTCGAAAATTGATTTTCAGAACGCTGTAGAAAAATTGAATCACATGATTTCTAAGCGATTCGATGCGAATGTGGCCTTTGTGTCCGCACAAAGTCGTCAACCACAAGAAGTGATTTTTTACGAAACCGTCCGCAGAAATGCTGGCGCTCCACTGATCATCACTAACAATAATATGCTTATCCCAGTACGCGTTGAAGGCAGTTTGGCTGGAGCTTTAAGAGTTTCAGATATTAGCCACCTCAGTGGCGTAGATATATCCCAAATCAAAGAAACAATAGATCTCGTTTTAGAAAATTCTTTCTTGACCAAAACTCTGTCGGCTCACACAGAATTAAATGAACTCGCATCAAATGTTCTTCCAATAAGAAGACTCTCTACTGAAAATTTCGCGACCGCCAACTGAAATCCCGAAACTAAGTTATATTTATGAAATTTGAATTTTTAGTAATTGCGGGTGGAAGATTTCCACCCGTTTCTTTTGGTCGAAAAATGCGAAAACTCTGTGATCAAGTCATAGTTGTCGATCGCGGTCTGGACTACGCTCGCCAAGCCACAATCGATTGGGATTATTTTGTGGGAGATGCCGATTCTTTAAGCTCCACTTCAAGAAATATTTTATATCGTAAAGATAAAATTTCTAATTGCGCAGACGTAAAAATATTGCCTCGTCATAAATCATTGAGCGATCTTGAATTCGCATTAAGATATGTTTTAGCTAAAAAGAAATCGGCGCGATGCTTGATTTTAGCTTCACATCAAGATCATGAGGGCAGGTCCGATCATCTTTTTGCGAATATCTTGCTCGCGCTAAAATATCCAGGACAAGTGATTCTTGCGGATGAAAGATCATGGATTGCCGGTTTGAAGAATGAAATCTTTCATCTTGAAAGTAAAAAATCTGTTCCGTTTAGCCTAATTTCTCCAAAACTATTCAAAGTTACAATCAAAAATGCGCTCTATCCTGCAATCAACCAGAGAATTTCCAGTCCAACTCACGGCGTGAGTAACAAAACCGGCATCGGCACTAAAATTCAAATTCAAGGTTCTGCGCTGCTTTTTGTCTCTGCTCCCTTGAAATAAATCCATAATCTCTGATAAACTCTAGAAATGAAAAACCTGTTGCTCATAATATTCGCCACCCCTGTCTTATTCCTAAGTGCCTGCTCTACTTCTGGTACTGGGCTCAATATTTATAGTTATGACAAGGAAGCGGAATTGGGCAACCAGTACTCGACTGAAGTGCACAAAGAAATGAAGGTGATGCACGATCCCGTTTTGGATGCATATATCAATGCACTTGGAAAAAAAATGATTTCCAAAGGGGTTGAAGATCCTCACTTTGACTACACCTTTGAAATTGTAGATTCTAGCGAAGTGAACGCTTTTGCTATTCCCGGCGGTCACCTTTTTGTGAATCTAGCGCTTTTAAAAGAAGCGCAGAATGAGGCCGAAGTTGTCGGTGTCATAGGCCATGAAATTGGTCACGTCATTCATCGCCATGGAACTAAAAAAATGACGGACGCGCAGATGATGCAACTGGCAGGCATTGTTGCTGCCGAAGCTTCGGGTGCAAATGCGGGAAAGTACGTTGGTCTAGGTGTCATGCTTTTTGGACAAGCAGGACTTCTCAAATATGGCCGCAATGCTGAGCTGGAAGCGGATCGCACTGGAATTGATATTTTGTATCGCACGGGTTATGACCCTAATGCTCTGTCTAGTTTTTTCAAAAAGCTTCTGGAGATTGAAAAAAGCCAAGGTGTTTCTAGAGGTGGGTTGAGTCAACTTCTTGCCACTCACCCTCCAACCGCAGATCGAATCGTGCTTGCCGATGCTCATGTGGCGGAGTTACCTCGACTCCCTAATCCCATTGTTAATTCTCCGGAATTTGATAAAATTAGGAAATACATTGCACCACTAAGGCCATCGCAACCAATGAAACCATCAAAAGCCAGTGAGACGAAATGACCCCACTCTCTGAAGTAGACTTTTACTCTAGTTTTTTAAGGACTGAATTTGGAAAAACACACATAGATGTTTTCCCACTCGCGGGAGATGCATCAGCGCGAAAATATTTTCGGGTGCACGTCGGAGATCAGTCCTACGTTTTGATGTCTTGGGAACCTTTTAAAGATGACACGCACTATCCATTTTTAAATATTCTTCATCATTTTGAAAAACATGGTGTGCAAGTTCCAAAGGTGATTTCTTTTTCGAAAGAAGAAGGGTTTATTCTTTTGGAAGATCTCGGAGACTTAACACTTGAACGAAAGTTTTGGGAAAACCTTGTTCCCGAACATGCTATGGATTTTTACAAACTTTCGATTGATGAACTTGCTAAAATTCACTATCCCTGCACAAAAGATCGCACGAATGATTGCGTGGCATTCAAGATTGAATTTGATACCGAAAAACTTCTTTGGGAAATGAACTACGCTCGCGACCATTTGCTGGAAGGACTATTTAATATTAAATTGAGCGAGACTGAAGCTAAAATTCTTCAAAAACAGATGACCTCTATTTGTGATCGTCTCAGCCATGAACCTAAGTATATTGCACATCGAGATTATCATTCTCGAAACATTATGATTAAAGCGGGCAAGGCGCGCATCATTGATTTTCAAGACGCACGTCTTGGGGCAATTCAATATGACCTTGTGAGCTTGCTTAGAGATTCGTACGTTGAGCTAGATGAAAAAGTTTCAGGAAAGTTGATGAATTATTATCTCGACTTGAGAAAAGATGCCGGTGAACCTGACGTCGATCGTGATCATTTCGATTTAATTTTTGAACTGCAAACTATTCAACGATGCTTCAAAGCTTGCGGATCATTCGCGAGCTTTTATAATTCTCGGGCTGACAAGCGATATTTAAAATATCTTCCTGGCACTTTAAAAACTGTGAAAAAATCTTTACTCTTGTTTCAAGAGTTTAAAGACTTCAATAAAATTTTGAACGACAACGGCGTTTTTGAAAAAGAAATTTCTAAAATATGAACGGTTTACTTCTTGCTGCGGGATTAGGCACTAGATTTAAACCTTACACATCAGAGCTAGCTAAACCGGCAATCCCTCTTTTGAATGTGCCTTTGGCCTATTACAATATGCATCTTATTCAACAAGTTGGACTGGAGAAACTTGTGGTTAACACGCATCACCTTGCGGAAACAGTTAAGAAAATCTTTTCGCCACCGCTATTGACTGGAACAGATATTTATTTCAGCGATGAAGTGAATGAAATTTTAGGTACTGGCGGCGCCGTCAAATTTGCTCGCAGTAAAATTGAAGGTAGGGGCACTTTTGTGATGACCAATACGGATGTTGTCGCGGCTTTTGGACTTCGAGACGTTTTGAATTTTCATCATGAGCAACAACCCATGGCCACTATGGTTGTCATGCAACATCCCGAAGCTGGAAAAAAATACGGCGCGGTTTGGGTTAATGAAAAACATGAAGTTGTGAGCATCGGCAAAACCAAACCTTCCGTGACATGTAAACCAATGCATTTTGTTGGAGTGCATTTCATTGAAGAAAGTGTTTTTAAATATATTCCCGATGGCCCGTGTGACATCAACAAAGACGTTTACATGAAAGCTATAGAAACCGGTGAAAAGGTTTTAGCGTATGAAAAAAACGGAATCTGGCTTGACTGTGGAAACGTGGAAGATTACTTGCATGCAACAGAACAGATCTTGAAATTGTTGCCAAAACTTCAGCACCAACCTTTCTTCTTAAGTTTCTTTAGAAGGTTCTGGGAAAACTTTGATCGCAGACCAAATCTCTGGGAAGGTGAAAACTGCGAGCATCTTTTAGAACTTGGTGCAAGTCATCTCACATTAATGGGTGACGGTTGTAAAATTCACGGGTCCACACAAATTTCTGGATTTGCAGTTTTTGGGAATAATTGTCGCATAGAAAAAAATGTTACTCTCAAAAACGTCGTCGTTGGACCAAATGTCATTGTTCGTGCAAATCAAACTCTCTCGAACACACTGCTGTTATAATTTTTCCAAATTAAAATTAAACAGTCACTTGACCGAGGATAACTGCACGTTTTGCCCCAGTGGCTTCGGGAATATTTCCCGGCACATCATTCATCGTGTGATAAGCCAACAACGCAAAAGCTGCCGCTTCAATACTGTGCGAAGGCCAACCGAGTTCATCGGACGTGAGAATTTCCATTTGTGATTGCACGGAACGCATTCTAAACTTGAGCATTCCCATGAGCGTGTTGTTTTTAGCACCACCACCACAAATGACAATTCTATCCGGCATGCGTTTATCAAAAACAGTCAGGTAGTTTTCGACAATACTTTCCACGGTGAAAAGCGTGATGGTGGCAATTGTATCAAAAGGATTGAGACCGCGGTTCTTACAATCGTTCAACATTTTCTGGAAATATTTTTCTCCGAAAAGTTCACGTCCCGTGCTTTTAGGTGGCTTTTCGGAAATGTATTTGGTCGCTGAGATCCATTTTTCCACAAGGTAAAGATTTGAAATCCCGCGAGCGGCCATATCTCCAGATTCATCGTAGAACTTTTTATTCTTACTGAAATGTTGCATGGCTTTATCAATGAGCATATTTCCAGGACCGGTATCAAACGCCATGACTTTCGTTTTAGAGTCCGTTTGTTTGGGCAAATAAGTCACATTGCTAATTCCACCAATGTTATTGACCGCCACGATTTTATTTTTCAGGCCAAAAACTTTTTTATGGAAAAGTGTAGCGAGTGGAGCGCCCTGTCCACCAACTGCTAAATCCATATTTCTGAATTGGCTGATCACGGGAACCTTAAATTTCATAGCTAGGTAACTAGGTTCACCAATTTGGAACGTGGCGGGATTTTTCTTGGAAGGATTATGAAAAATTGTCTGACCATGAAGCCCCACGTAATCGCATTTCACATTGGGGGCCTTTGCCGCGTAGTACCTGCCGAGATCATGATGCAGTTGAGCAACCTCGTAGCTTTTTAAATCGCCATTGGCCGCTGCGGATATTTTCTTATAAAGTTCGGGCGTGAATTTATGACTCCACATTTTTTTCAGAACTATCTTACTCGCAGAGATTTCACAAAGCGCGTAATCGATCCCATCAAGACTCGTTCCGGACATGATTCCCAACACCAAATGCTTCTTTTTCAAATTAATTTTATGCATATAGCAAAATTATAACACAAAAGGTACGCCGTACCATATGCGGAGATATAGAAGTTCTTATAACGTATACAGCTCCGGATACGGTACGGCGTACCTTATGCGGATTTTTTGTGTCGATGGTCGACGGGGGTGACGAATGAGAGCGACGCAATGCGGTTTTCGTTGCCGCGATACTTTTCGCGCAATCGAATGGCAAGATTGGTCGCGAAGACGAGGCAAATTGCCAATGGGTCAAAGATGGAAACAAAAAGTAAAATCAGCATTTTGGCAACAGTGTCTACGTCCGTATTAAAAAACTCTGCAACATAGACCAAAGGCCCGACAGTGATTTGAGTTTTTGCAATCTCCACATTGAGATTGGCAAGCTCTCCGTGAATAGTTTCAGCACGTTTTTCAAGTGCATGGATGCGAGGTTCATATGAATCTTGGAGATTTAATCGGCGAGTGATTCGTGAATCCGGAATGGCTGCAATCAAAGTCTGAATGCGTTTGACTTCTTCACCGATGCGAGCATTCTCGTCGTTCAAATTGGTTTTGCGCATTCCCTCTGACTTCAAATTGAACGAAGATTTTTGATACGCATTTGAAAGGTAGCCAAAAATTCCTAAGCTTGTGATCAATGAAAGAGCCACCACTGCGCCAGAAAGGTAAATACGCATAAACTTGTTCACGTGTCCCCAGTAACGGTATAAAAAACCAGCGGTCACTAATTTTGCAAATTCCAAAGCAGCAGCCATAAGCGCCACTGAGAATGCGGCGCCCGCAAAAAGTTTTGTAAGACCCGCTATGGAAAAGACTGCGCCGATCGACGCGATCCAAAGTGAGGCTATAGCTAAAAGAGTAATGTAGACTCTGCTCATGCTCTAATCTTCGGAAGCAATTAACGCCAACTGAAATAGACTAACGTCTAGTTGGTGGCAAAAATGTTTTGGCAAGAATTTTACTTTGGTATCTGCGAGAAACGATCTGAAAAATATTGTCCGTAGCCACGCCAATGGCTTCGCCGCTCGCGAGAGTTCGCTGCATGCCGTTCAAAGATGATTTATCTTTTTTGCCATCGAGCTTATCCATAATTCCTGAAAAATCCATGGCTCCGCCGTTTTTATCAATACCGGCTGATTTTGTTCCTCCTCCACCACTAGCAGATTCAAATCCTACGGAAGAGACTCCGTACTTATTTGCTTTGGCGAAAGCATCTTTTTTAGCTTTTTCAATCATTGCTCGATCTGCATCTGAGAGTGGAGCAGTGGCAGCTGGATTTCCCAAAAAAGATGAAAGCGCTCCCGGATCGTTGAGATTAACTCCGGCTGCTTGAGCGGCTTTCTTAAGAGCTGCTGCGTCCGAAGCATAGGGTGTGTTTGCAAGAGATGCTAGAGTTGCTGCGATAGAAGGGGTTGCAGTGGTTCCTCCACCTGTTGGAATTCCACCCGCGCAACTTGTGGGATTAGTGACGCATTGGGTTTGCAATGCACTGATCGAAGGATCAGTATTGGAACTAGATTTTGCGAGAGTCATGAGGCTTTCGACTGCTTCACCGATACCAATCACACACAAGGGCACACTTGTCCAATTGGGACAGCTCGAATAAGCCAATGCGGCACCTGTGCCCAAACCCACCACTCCTGCCATTTGCTGATTTGTTTTATCTGCCGATGCTGAATTGTAAGCGCTAGGCGTAGAAGTAGAACCAACCGTGGTCGATGCATTTTTGTCTGTGGACTGAGCGCGTAC
>JAYTHU010000235.1:0-7776 GCA_043732305.1 Oligoflexia bacterium | reverse complement strand
GAGAAATCCATGCCCGAAAAATCACAGGTCTACGAGGAACTTTATAAATGTTTAGAACAACTGACACTGAGCCAACGTCTTGCAATCCAAATGCGATTTTGGGAGGAGCGGACGATCGAGCAAATCGCAGTCTCGCTCGGAATATCCTGGAGCACTGCGGATAAGTTGATTGAAGAGACATTGAGGAGTCTTAAATTGAAACTGAATAAAACGAAAAAATCATTCGATCTTGCAGCAGCCTAAACTCTTACAAAGGGGTCTTCAAATGGAAAATAAAATTACGGTACTTTCAGAAAATAATAATGGTCAGTTTTTTAGATTTCAAGTCTTTCAAGGAGACCTGACTATAAGACTGACAAAAACAAAAAGCGTCGGAATGGCTTATTTGAAAGAAGGTCAAAATACCATCACGCTTAGACTGTGGACATTAGTAAATGAAAAGTTTTATATTCTCCCTAGCAAAACAGATTCTACAAAATACCTCGTGATGACGAGAGAGCCGAATAAAAATCCATCAAATAAAAATAAATATTTTTGGAATATTGTCGGAAATGGCGAGGCCAACTCTCTTCTGGGCGTAATCACTTTGCACTTTGATCTTTTCGATAAGCCCATCTACATGAATATTCATCCGGAATCATCGGCCTACTCCGCGAAATTGCCTGAGCCGGTTTTTGATGATCTAGCCGCAGCCTAACTTTAAACATTTGCGCGTTCGTTTGAATTTTTCCCAACCAGTTCAGGGAAACACAAATGAAATCAAAACAAAGTTTTTTGTTTTTTGGAATTTTGATCTTTTCAATATTGATGCTGCCAGATTTCGCTCGCGCGGATCTGGTCGCAAGTCTGACTGACCTCAAATTTAAGATTACGGGAGTCATCCTACCACTTCTTTCAGTTATTGGGATCGCCATTGCGGCGGTCTCTTTCTTCACGGGAAATCCACAGGCAAAGCAGCACATTTTGTATGCGGTGCTTGGATGTATCTTTGGGTTTGGTGCTCAAGCCATAGTCGACTTCATCGCTTCGACGGTTCGGTAATTATGGCAAACGGCGACGTTGAGCCTTTAGTTTCTTCCGTACCTCGAGGACTCGAGATGAAAAGTAAACTCTTTGGTTTTGAAATCCCAGATCTTTTGATCATTTTTGTGAATATGACCGCCATGAATCTCATCTTTGGGACCACGTCTTTTAGATATCCGCTGGTGTGGGGAACAACGATCTCGCTTGCGTTGTTTCTGTTCTTCGCAAAACGCGGGCGGCCAGACAGCTACCTTCAGCATTTAGGAGAGTACCTCTCCCAAAGTGCTCACAAGGTGGCGTGGGGAAGAGATCTCAAATATCGCAAATTTAAAAAGGACATTTAATGACAAAAATGAAATCGAAGGAGGCTTCTCTTTGCGAGGAGCTTCCTTATTGGGATTTTTTAGATGAGCCCAAAGCTCACGCCGTTTTATTTGATGGTTCGCTTGTGAGCGGCTTCCAAATGACCCTGGCAGATATCGAGTGTCTAGACGACAGCGAGATCAATCAGTTCACTATGGGACTTCGCTCGGCGCTAAATTCGGTGTCGGAAGGAACGGCTCTGCAATTTGTTTTCTCTGTCAATTCTGACTTTTCAGAAATGATCGATAAGCACGTTGACGGAAAAATTGAAAATGCGCATCAACTGGTTAAATCAATAGCCACATTTAGAGAAGAAAAGCTAAAAGTCGCCAAAGAGAAGGGTGAACTTTTTAGGCCGAAGCTCTATGTGTATTTGCGTACGCTCCCCATTGACGTAAAGAAAACTCACTTCTTTAAGAAACTTGAAGTTTTTTCTAGTGAAGCTTCAAAAAGTTATCTCGAAACTTTTGAAGCCCTCACGCAAAATATGGATAATCTTATTTCATCTTTCGGATCGGTGGGTCTTGAATGCGTGCCTCTTTCCAAAACCGAAATCCTCTCTAATATTTATCAGTTTTTAAATCCGAAGCGGTCAGAAACTGAACCTGTTCCCAAAATTGTCGCAAGTACAGAGACAGATCTTTCAAAAGAGATTTTGGATGAGGCTTGTTGGCTTGCAGCCATCTCACCAAGAGAACAATTGGTTTTTGGGGATTTGATTCTGGGTTTTGACCAATTCACTTTGGATCAATATTACCACCGCGTCGTCACGCTTAAGACATTGCCGGAAATGACCTACGCGGGACAACTCTCAAATTTTCTGCGTCTGCCTTTTCACTACGATCTGATTTTATCATTTGAAGTTCCCACTCAAGCAAACGAGATGTCTAAACTTCAGCAGAAAAGAAAAATGGCCCACTCACTTGCGGCAACTCAGCCCGGTCGGGCCAGTGATTTGGAAAGTGAATCAAAACTCTCATCCACTGAAGAATTGATTCGAGAACTGCTTAACACCGGTCAAAGAATTTATGCCGCGCAAATGACTGTGGTTCTAAAGGCACCGGCAACGCCTGAAGGGACAAAAAAACTTAACCGCGAAGTGAGAGAAGTTCTTTCGCGCTTTAGAAGTTTGCAAGGCGCCGAGGGGTTAGAAGAATCCGTAGGTGCTTGGAAAATCATGAAAGGCAATTTGCCCGCTGCTCCGGTGAGTTTTGAGCGAGCGCGAAAGATGAAAACAAATAATCTTTCTGACTTTCTGCCTGTCTATGGTCCCCAAGAAGGCGATAAGGATCCGGTTGTTATTTTTAGAAATAGAATGAACGGGCTTGTGGGTTTCGATAGTTACGATTCAGGTCTTCAGAATTTTAACAGTTTAGTGACCGGCTCTTCTGGCTCAGGCAAAAGTTTTTTGAACAATTGCATTTTGATGCAAGAGATGACGAGAAAAATTCGAGTTTTCATCATCGACATCGGGGGCTCCTATAAAAAGCTCACAGAGGCCCTAGGTGGTCAGTATCTTGAAATCAATTTATCTGACAAATACAAACTTAATCCCTTCGATATTCCAAATCCTTTGGAGGAGCCGAGCAATCAAAAGCTGAAATCTCTTTTAGCTGTGATTGAAACAATGGTTTCTGAGGACGAGAAATCGAAGCTACCAAAGCTTGATCGTGCGCTCTTAGAAAAAGCAATTATCGAACTTTATAAGTCTCGAAGAGCTAAGGGTGAGGTCCCGACATTAAGTGATCTTGCGCGGTATCTGTCGGCATTCGAAGAAGACAACATGCGAGCCATTTCTAAAATGCTCTATCTTTGGACGGGCGAACGTCCCTACGGAAGAATGCTCGACGGTCCCGGAAGTCTCAGAACTGACGCGCCCATTTGCACTTTTGATCTCAAAGGGCTCTCAAGCTACCCGGACCTTCAAAGTGTTATGGTTCTACTTCTCACCGATTTCATCTTGGGCCAAGTCGAAACCGATCGGACTTGTCGGAAGCGAATAATCTTAGATGAAGCGTGGGAACTTTTGAAATCAAGTTCTGCCGCTAGCTTCATGGAATATTGTGCGAGAACTTTGAGAAAAACCGGGAGCGGAATCACGTTCATCACCCAAGGGGTGGAAGAGATAGTTGCAAGCCCGATCGGTTCGGCCATTCTAAATAACACTGCGACCAAATTCGTGATGGTTCAAAAGGGTGACACGGACATTTTAAAAAACGCGCTCAAGCTGAACTCCCGACAGGTTTCGCTCATTCATTCTTTAGAGCAAAGAAAAGGTGAATTTGCGGAAGGCTTTATGATCAAGGGAGACCGGCGGAAGGTTGTGAGAATTTACCCGAGTCCGTTTGAGTACTGGCTCTCGACCAGTGACGCTCAAGACAACAATTATCTTCAAGAACTGAAAACTCAAGGCCTGAGTATTGTCGAAGCCATTGAAAAAGCTGCATTCACTTTTCCGAATGGAATTTCTCAAGGAGCAAAGGAGGCCGCGTGAAGTATATGAAAATCATATTCACGTCTTTCGTGATCACGTTTTGCGTATGGACCCCGGCAGAAGCGGATATCTTCGGCGGAGACGTGGTTGTCCTCACTCAGATTTTAGCAAACGCTCTTCAGCAATTGGTTCAACTGAAGCAAATTCTTTCTGCCGGATCGGACAGCCTAGATCTTATGAGAGACATCAACCGAGGGGTGAGAGACGGTCTCACGGTGATTCGCATGATCGATCCGAATTTTAATCCTGGAGTTTTTGGACGGCTCGATTCCGCTGACGGCGTTTTGAACCAGATTCAAGATCTCTATGGGAGAATTCCGCAAACGCCGGAAGCTCGGCTTCAGCAGACGCAAGATCAATCGGTATCGGAAAGTATCGCGATGAACGGAACTCTTTTTCAATTCGCGGATCAGGCAGATCTAGAAAGCAAAAATATTATTGATCATTCCCAAAGTATCAGTCCCCAAGGAGCAGCGAAGCTAACCGCACAAAGTGTTGCCGTTCTTATTCGCGTGAGCACTCAAGTTCTGAGATCAAATTCAATGATGTTAAAAATGATGGCCGAAAATATGGCTCTTCAAAATAGAAAAGAAAAGATTCAATCATCGCAATTTAAAATCCAGTACGACGGAATCACAAATGCGATCGGCGACCTTCCGAAAGAAACAAATTTAAAACCCCTCGAGTAAAGGAGGAGAAAAATGCCAGATTGGAATATTCTCGGCTCATTGATGGTTGATCTCCATCAAGAGTTTGAGAAAATCTACTATTTGCTTTTACCGCTGTTTTTTGCGACTTCCATTGCGGTCACTTGGTTTAAGTCTCCCCAAGGAAGTATCGAATTCATTGACGTTCTCAAGCGCGCCGTCATCTCGACACTTTTGCTTGTGGCCTTTCCTGAGATCACCAAAGCCATCGTCTTTATCGCCGACGGAATCACCGAGCGAATTGATGCCGTCAACAGTCTTGATACCTTTATCCGAATGGCACAAGAAAAAGCCCACGACTATTCAGCGAATCCGCTCACCAGTCTTTTAGAATTCAACGATATGATTGTTTCTGTTTTGGCTTTTCTGAGCTTTTTAGTTTTGTACATTGCGAGGTATATCACTATTGCCATGTACCACTTCTACTGGATTTTCTATACCGTGATTGCGCCGTTGCTTCTGTTGTTTAATCTTTTTTCGTCAACAAGTCAGATCACCTCCAATTTATTTCGAGGGATGATTGAAGTGGCGAGTTGGAAAATTGTTTGGGCGATATTTGGCGCCATGCTTACTGCGCTTACGTTCGGAAAAATATATGCGATCAGCGGAAATTATCTCGTCATCGTAACCATGAATTTTGTGATTGCGCTTGCGATGTTGAAAACACCGAAAGTTGTCAGCGCCATAGTTGGCCAGGGATTTCACTCCGAAGCCTCGACATTTGGATCTGTAGTGACTGCGGCAATGGTCGCAGCTCCACTCAAATTTGCCGGACGATCTCTTTTAAAGTCAGTTATGCCTGAGCAAGCAAATAAATTTTCTAGACCTCCAAACAACAATAAAAAAGGAAGTAAATGAATACTCAAATTCCGCTCAAAGGTCCTCTTTTTCCGAAAGCTCTCGCCGATCTTATCCATTCGAATCAATTTCTAAAATTATTTTCAGTCAGCATGCTTGTTGTGACTGGCCTCTCCCTCGCCGTTGTTTTAATCCTGGCGACAAAGGCTCCGACGGTTGTTGCGTTTTCAACAAACGCACAGGTCCTTGAAAAGTCGGACATGCCGAAGGCAGAGGATCACGTTCGCGAAGCGATCAGGGCTTACGTTGAATATAGGTATCGTTGGGAGCCATCAAATGTGAAGGAAAGGCTCAAACTCGCCGAAAGTTTTGTTGGTCCTCAGAGTTTAAAGGCTTATCTGGCGGCGATGGCTTTAATCGCAAAGTTCTCGCTCGAGAAACAGGTTTCACAGAAAATATACGCAGGGCAAATCAAGGTTGACCTCGAAAAGAAAACTGCCACGGTATCCGGTGATCGCATCACGGCGGTGCAAGGACTTCGGGCGGCCACCGACTTAAAACTTGAACTCAGCTTCGATTCGGGTGCGCGCACGCGCGAAAACCCGTGGGGTGTGTATGTTTCGAAAGAAAAGGAGATGTAGCGCGGCGATATCAGGCGAACCCATAAAGGAAGATTGGCACTTCTTGAACAGGCGGGCTAGGTTTGAATTGGCGCGATTATTTTAGGTTAAAAGCGAAATATTTCCAGTTTGCGCGCTCTAATTTTAGGGTTGACACTATCCTTGGGTAGACAGAACAAGCGATATAATGATATCGATTTTTATAAGGGAGAAATTACCATGGGCAAAATTCTTTTAGGTTTAGCGGTTATTTTTTTTGGATTCAACCTATATGCCAGTCCGGTGGAACTTACACCGCGTGCAGCTGCCGGTGATATGCAGTTTGGATTTAGCTGCGGGTATTTCTCCAAGCAAGATATGGAATGGTCGACTTTGATGACCGTGAACGAGGCTCTACCGACACAGTTGTTTGTCGCGGTTCTTAGCAATAAAACAGGTAAATATTTAACTGCCTGGCAAATGCTCACAATAACGAATGGGCTAATTTACGTACGCAAAACAGATTACGATGAGGCTTCAATATTATTGCCTAGCCTGTCAGATTCCGAAGTTCATTTTAAAACAAATTTGGATTCCGCCGAAGTGTCTTTTGTTTTTCCGTTGGGAAAATATCGAATGAAATATCCAGCATATTTTATCGACAACACGAATCCATCTAAGGCGTGTAAAATTACATCTGGTGATTTACCAAAAAATTAGACTCTACTTGACCGCGGCTGCCGATCATTTTGTCCACACCACACCTAGATAATATCATAAAGATTTGCGGTCGAACTTTGCCTAAAATCTATCAACTATTGGCCATTAATTTTTTAACGCCTTGAGAATCACAGCTGAGAATGGCACTTCTTGAGCAGGCAGACGAGGCCAAAAATTTTACCGTTATTGCTTATAGACCGTAGAAAAATAATAGGCTCAAATGGTCGTTATGGATGACCGAATCTTTGACGACGAAACCGCATTACAATGGATCGATGCTATCGAATCCGCTAATACGTCGATAAGAGACCGAGATATTCATCCCGAAATACAATCTTGGGTAGAAAAAAACTCTTTGACTGAAATCTTAGAGATCGGCAGCGGACAGGGAATTTGCTCAGACAAAATTAATTTAGACGATAGACGTTATACCGGCGTTGATCCTTCGCCTAAAATGATCGAAAGAGCGCAGCAACTTTATTCACGAGAAAATCGCAGTTTTGTAGGCGGAAATATTTATTCTTTGCCTTTCGCTTCTGAAATATTTGATGGAGCCTTTTCGATCCTTGTATGGCATTTGCTTAGTAATTTAGAAGCGGCGGCTCGTGAATTAGCCAGGGTACTAAAGCCGGGCGGACAGTTTTTAATTGTTACGGCCAATCCAAAAGCGTATGCGGCCTGGAAGGCCTTCTACGACAATTTTCAATTGGATGGAAAACGTCTCGAAGGGACCATGATCCTTAACGGCTCCCAATCCCACGACGTATTGTTCTTACATACTATTGACGAGCTTTCTAATTCTTTGAAAAAATTTTCCTTGAATATACAAGAAGAAGAAACCTTCCGTCCCGATCAAAGTGGTGTGCATTTACTCATCTCTATAAAAGGTAAAAAGGTCTGATTAAACCAGGTTTTATTAGTTGAAATAAATCCGAAGATTTCATTAAAATTCGAAGCGAAATATTGGCCAATATTTCGCTTCATTTTTTAGAATAAAAATCGGAATTACTTCAGCACAAGTCTGGTTGTAAACTTCAGGGTCGCTGACAAGCAAACAGACAATTAAAGTGGT
>JAYTHU010000234.1:0-2280 GCA_043732305.1 Oligoflexia bacterium | reverse complement strand
AAATTATTTTTAACTTCAGGTGTGTCTATTAAAATATAATTGTATCTTGTTTTCATTTCGCGAAGTACGTCTTCAAAAATTTCGTTCTCAATAAAATCAGAGAGATTTTCTTCAGTATCGATACTTCGTATCAAATCTATATTGGGATCTACTTTAAAGTATTCAAATGGAGTTTCTTTCATTAAATCGTTGTCAGAATCAGATACAATTTTTTCAAGACTCGAAAAATACTTATCGACTCTTGAGTTTGTTGCGTTGATGTCAATTATCAGAACCTTCTTATTTATTCCGGCGAGAGCCATTGCTAAATTTGCAATTGTGAAAGTCTTGCCATCACGCTTTTCTGCACTGAAAAATGCTGCAACCTTACAATTGGTTTCGCTTCGTCGATCATCAAATGCCTGACAAAAGCGATACCGTAAATTGCGAAAAGCTGTTGCTTCTGCGCCATCAGGATGAATCTTGGCAATTAAAGGATACTTCACTAAGTCTGAGAACAAAGCATGTTGGTTAAACCGGGGAATTTCACCAAGGCATTCTATGTTCAGATGTTTAAAATCTCGCTTTCCCCTCAATGTCGGAATAATAAAGTATGTTAGAGTGAGTAAGCCAAAAGCCGTAGAGATCCCCAAAAGGAAGCCTGTAAAAATTCGGGCTAAAAGCCTAAGGCCTTCAGCTTTTTTCGGACGCTCAGGCTCGACCACAACAATGAGATCATTTTTCTGCCCGGCGCCTCGCACTCGAGTTTCTTGAAGTTTGGTTTGCAGTTCACTGTATAGCTTTTGAGTAATGTCGATATTTCGTTTTAGCTCTACCAGTCTTTGCATTTTTTCAGGAATCTTGACAAAGTCCTGGCGCTGACTTTTCAGCGTTGACTGGCCAGCTATGATTTCTCCGTGCAGAGTTTTTTGTTTAATCTTTAGGTCACTAATATTCTTCTCTAAAACCTGTAGATAGTCCCAAGCACTCATCGACGGGAGTTGATCTTGGTTTTTCTTAACTTCTCTATCAAAATCTTGAACCAAACTGTCGAGTTGGATTTGTGAGGCATTTTCACTTGCAACATTTCGCTTAGCATCGTTGACTTGCATCTGGTATCTATAGAGTTCAATCTTTCTTTGCAACTGCATAAGATAGAGATATGAAGGCTTGCCGTCTTTCAACTGCATGAGATAGTCAGCGCGATCTTTTTTAAACTCAACTAACAAAAAGTCATTGGCCTTGTACTGATTTTCTAACTCTCTTTGTTTCGTTTTCACTTCGAGATGTTCCCTATCCATCGTGGTTGTAGCGTCCACTAAAGATACTGACTTCTCACTGAGCTGCAATTCTGTCAATTGGGATTCAAGCGTAGCAAGTTCGGACCTTGTGTTGTGCGCTTGTTTTTCTAGAAAATCTTTTAACATCCTCATTTGAGAAGTTTTGTTTGCAAAATTAAACTCGACCAATAAGTGAGCGGCTAAAGTTGCCAGGGCCTGCGAAGTCGCAGACGACCAAGTCACGGTAGAAAGGATGAGAGTGTTATTCTCTTTTTCTCTCGTCACAGAAAGAATATCTGCTAAATCTGATTCGGGCGAACGCGAGCCTCGCAAACTATTGTGAAAATAGTTTCGCGCGATCATCTTAGACTCTTTTAAAGTTTTATCACCATCGAATACTCCCGACTCTGAATACACCTCTTGAAATAGAGATTTTTTAAATTGCTGTGATTGAAAAAGACTCTCTAAAGCAAATAATTTGTTATTCATTATTTTATCTTCGACGAGTCCAAAGCCAGAAACAGTTTGAGAACCTAAATTGTCTTCACTTGATAGTTGAAGAACCGCCGAGGATCGAAATTGAGGGACTTTCAAGAGCAACCCCCAAAATAAAATCACCGCAGGTACCAGAGCAGAGAAAATAATGATAAATTTTCGATGTGTGAATAAGAATCGCATATGATCAAGCAAGTTGAGCTCGTTTAAATCATTTAGTTTGGGTTCTGTTGCTTGTGTTTTCATAGAGTTGTTACCTATATTTGACACTTCGGTTTGTTCTGAGACACAATGTAGTCCGGAAATAAGATATGGACTAGAGCTTAGGATAGTCCTATCTCCGCAATGAGTTTACAGCTCTCGTTAAAGGAACCATACTAGTGCAAGCATGAAATATTCAGTTTTGCTTGGTCGAATCGTATCAATCGTCACAACTTTCTTTTTAAACTGGCTAGCGGCTCGACTGCTACCACAAGATCAGACGGGACGCTATTTTCTATCGATTAGTTGGGTCTGGCTCGCTTCT
>JAYTHU010000233.1:0-2284 GCA_043732305.1 Oligoflexia bacterium | reverse complement strand
TTGTGGGATCATGGCCCACCAAAGCGTCAACTCAAGTTTTTGACACCATTGACCATTTCTGAGCTCGATTTCGGTAACATCTATCGTGATTCAATTCGCATGTCCGTGAGCCGTTAAGCGGATCTAAACTAGCCTTATTTTGGTCAGTGAGCATGGTTAATTGTTTTATAGCCGATCTGGCAATTTGGCATGGCTTGCATATTTATCCCTATTTGGGAATGCCATGGGAGACTTTATGAAAATTATTTTTCTAGCTTTGGTCTTAAGCCAAATATCAGCTCTTGAAGTAGCACATGCTCAAATTGATAATGTTGAAAAAGCAACCGTCAAATCCAAAGACTACAATTACACACGACGCCTTAAAGATTACATGACTTCACTCGAAGATTCCTTTTCAGGATATATTAACACTCTCAAAAAGGGCGACGTCTGGCTTGACTCAGGGGCTGGCGACGCTTTAGCTCAAGTGGATTATTTGAAACGTGGTGGCGTTGCCACGGTCATCGCCCTCGACGCTCGTCAAACAGAAAACAAAGAAACGCTTGGGGCTCTTCTTCAATTTTCTCTTCAATTTCGATATTTCCAAGGGAGATACACCGAAAATTACCAACCTCAGGAACTCTACCCACTAAAATTAATTACCGACGTATGTGGTGCAATCGCGTATTCGAGTCATCTTGACCGGGTGTTAAAGGTCCTTCTTGCTAGCTTGGTACCAGGTGGCAGGCTCTATTTTGAAATGGATGATAGCACCGCGCCTCTTCAAGCTAATTCATCCGATCGTTTGATCATCAATAAGGTCACCGATAAAGGAGAAGTTCATGTTGCTGCGGCAGATTACTTCAATGCCATAAAGGGAATAGAGTTTAAGGTAGGTCACGCCGTCTATGGGGGCGACACTATTGGCACATACTTCGTTCGAACCTCTGAAAAACTATACGTTCCTAGTTTGGAAATTAAGGGCTATGAAGCGGGGTCACCGCCAAGAAAGACTTATACTTGGAAATGAAAACGAGTCTTTTCTTCACCTTTTGCATTTACTTATCCGCATTTATTTGCTCACTATCCAGTGCAGAAAATTACGTTCGGCACTATGATCCTAGTATTGTCGCAAACTTGGATGGCCGGATCGTGCCATTTGATGGTCCTAATTGCGTAGACGCTGCGATCATTTCGCAAGCTCCACAATTTCCATTTATGATGGTTGATCCAAAATTCGCTCAGAAAAGCATTCTGCCACAATGTTTTAAAGAAACTGATGAGTCATCAGGTGACCTCGTAGGATATTTTAACGACCAGGGTGAACTCATTCATATCTTTGCACTTTTAAATAATGGTCAAGTTTTTTCAAAAAATGGTTTGGATTCTCAATACCCTTTTAAAATTACGACTGAGTCAGATATTTATAAGCAATATAGAGAGCACGTCTCAGCTACCAAACATTATCAATGGGCCCCAAAAAATAACTGCGCTATCGTTTCTTTTCCTGAATATGTTAGCACGCACCCGATTCTGCGGCGCTTAGAGGACTCCATACAGGCTCTTATCTTTAAAAAGGGACCGTCTGAACCGGAAGTTTCTTATTCCACTTTAGAAAAAATGAATCAGTCACTCACGGGGCAAGATCCAATGACGGAGCTAGCCAAGGAATTAGTTTGGACTGCCTTTGCTCTTCCTCAATACGAAGAGGCTAGAAACAAGGCAGATATCGCTCAATATCTAAATGGAATTTCTGCCGGGCTTCATATCAGCGATGAGGAAGTCAAACAAAGACTAAAGGAACTAAAAAAACTATACTCTTTCACTCTTCGAGTTTTTTCGACGAACGGGGCTGGTGAAGACCTTATCGAAATGTTGAGAAATTATAAAACCTTTCACATCACAGGATTTAATCAAGTTCCAACGATTCAAGCAAGTATGGGGTGCCCACTGACTGAAAGTGAATGCACCCCTGTCTGGGAGAAGGTCAAAAACATTAAGGATCAAATTTCGAAAGAAGGAAAAGTTTATAGAGAAGAAAACATGGTTATTGATACCAAAAAGTGGCTTCTCAAAATTGATGAACACATCTATCATTTTGAAAACATAGGAATCTATACCCCATCTCCAAAACTTTAATGTCGAGTCGATTGTCGACTCAAATTTATTGTACGCTCATTTTGTGCTATAAGTTTTTCAAAATACGGGTTCTCCGTAATTAACTGGGGGGTCAGATATAAGAAATTCAAAATTGTCCATCCGAGGCCTTTATGTTTTGATTTGGTTGCAAGACTAAATCAACAAT
>JAYTHU010000232.1:0-2286 GCA_043732305.1 Oligoflexia bacterium | reverse complement strand
AAATCCGTACCTACTAGAACTGTATTCCCTCGCAATTTCGATTCTTCTATAACAGCCCTTGCCACAAAACATGGGATTCCCAATGCATTACATTCTTGTGCAAGTCCACCAGAATCAGTGATCACAAAGGACGTATTCTTGAGTAAACAAACGAACTCAAGATACTCCATCTTGTCAAGAAATAAGATATTTTCGCCTTTGATCTTTCCTAGCGCTTCGACAAGTTTAGCTCTTTCAAAAGTGCCCATGAGAATCAGTATCCCAATAGAAGATTTGATTTTTTCAATTTCTGAAACCAAATTACTTTGCTTTGTAAAATTTGATCCAGCGAGGAGTTCGAATCTGTGAAGAGTCATAATTCCAAAATCCTGGGAGTACCTTCGGTACCATTTTTGGAATTCCTTTCTCTGTTCGTTTAAATGAATAGAAGATCCCAATGCAAGTTCGAGTGAATCAAGTCCGGTATTACCACTGGTTACGACGATCTTTGCCCTTTTCCTTGGAATATTCTTAGCTTCGGATTCAGAAGGACAATAGTGAACATCAGCAAGAAAACCAACCGCTCTCCGGACTATTTCTTCGGGAAATGGGTTTCGCCAATTGTTGGTGCGATATCCAGCTTCAACGTGGAAAACGCAATGCCCTGAAATCTTCCCAGCAAACGCTCCAAACAAAGTACTTAGAGTATCTCCTTGCACTATTACCCCGAAGCGCCCTTGAGTTTTCCATTCACGGTAGATCAAAATTCCTAGAATTCTTGGTACGCTTTTCATCATCCAGAAAAAAGTTAAAAGAAAATTTTTTGAAATATCCTGATTACGTTTGTCTTTCCTGATCTGAACCCCTGAAGCTCCTATGAGGCGCAATAAATCTTCTGAGATGAAGTGTTGGCCACTCAAAATCAACTGAGTAGAACAAGTTTCGCCAAGTTTTTGAAGTATTGGCCAAAGTTTCAATAACTCAGCGGTTGTGCCAGCGACGACAAAAAATCCACTAATGGGTCTCTTTCGCATTGTTAAGTCCCCCTAACTTTCCGTAGAGGGCTAGACCTAATCCCCTGTATAGACCGACGAGATAAATGGGAGCGACTAGGGGAAGCATCATTAATAGAGACAAAACATGCTTTATTGGAAGCCTTCTGTGGAGTGCAATTCCCAGGGAAAGAATAAACAGAAATGCCACGGCAGTGGCGCCGGAATACATGAGAAAAAGAGTTTTTGAGCGAAAGGAAACAAGAGCGACTACGAAAAAGATCGGCATTACCGCTACTAGACCAAGACCTAGTGAAATGGCAGAAAGATTATGGCCAAAGGAATCGACAGCATGTGTCCCCCGTTCAAAAATATGACTCCGAAAATCCGAAAACTTAGTTCTCGGCAGATAATACGCAGAAAAGGAAGAGTCATAAAGGATACCCGACGTGCGAGCAAGTTGCATCAGGACCAACGTATCGTCACTCGAAAGTTCATCATTATGAAATAGACTTTGTGTATTTCTCATTGCTTGAAGAAGCACGTCAGCGCGAGCAAAAAATAAACCAGTTCCTTTAGGCCAAGAATTGAAATTCTGTTCATTAATGTGGCCCTGCGAAAAATTACGTGAAAAAACTTGTGGCCAAACTATTCTGGACATCGACTCCCAGAAGACCATCCATGCCTTAGCCGTAGGATCAAAAATCACGTGCCCATTTCTAGGCATCTCCGTATCCGCCGAATTTCCCAACAAGAAGGCTAGAGAATTTGGGGCGAGCCTTACCCGAGCATCACACAAAAGAACATGATTATAGGCAGCGATCTCCAAACCAGAGATTCTCAACTTATAACGCCCTTGATGTTCGAACCTGATCAATTTCGTATTGGTAAGAGACAATAGTTGTGCCTGCAACGCGTCAGTTAAGTCTTTACTACCATCATCTAGAATTAGAATTTCAAAGACATTGATTTGGGAGTTCTCCAAAGCTTTGATGATCAAATTCACAGTTCGATAAATGTTTAGTGACTCGTTGTAGTATGGAATTAAGATAGAAATCTTCATGTTTCAACTACTTTGGGAACTCGCCCAAGTTCCACTAGGAGGAGGGCGCCCGTAAATACAAAAAGCAGAGGAGTGAATTTAATAATCTTGGATGCTGGAAGGAGATAGAAGACCGTTCCATTGATCAAGGATGTCAAGATCCAAATTTTAGTGTTTCGAACTTCAAAATGCATCGCTACGTTTCGCGAAGTGAAAAGAAGAGCAACAGCTACCTCCAAAAATGCCAAATTTATTAGGCAAAAATTTGTGTAT
>JAYTHU010000231.1:0-102338 GCA_043732305.1 Oligoflexia bacterium | reverse complement strand
CTTATTGAAGTTTTCATTAACACGATAAAAATTGCTGTCATTTTTGTTTCAATTATCAGCACTGTCCCACTGCTCGTTTGGGTTGAGCGCCGCGGATCTGCTTTTATGCAAAATCGCTTAGGGCCAAATCGAGTTGGACCTTTAGGACTTTTGCAATTGGCAGCTGATGCCATCAAATTTATTTTCAAAGAAGAATTTGTTCCTTCGCATGCTGAAAAAGCGCTTTATTTTATGGCGCCTGGTTTAAGCCTACTTCCTGCGGCGCTTGCTTTCGCGGCGATTCCACTTTCAACTCCCGTCACTGTCATGGGTCATACCTTCAAACTTCAAATTGCTGATATCAACATGGGGATCGTTTACATTTTTGCCGTAGCCTCTTTAGGTGTTTACGGAATTCTATCCGCGGGTTGGGCTTCAGGGAATAAATATTCGATGATGGGAGCTCTCAGAGCTTCATCGCAAATGATTAGCTATGAAATCGCCATGGGCTTGAGTGTGGTGGGAGTTTTGATGATTTATCAAACTTTCAGTCTCAATCAAATGATGGCCGAACAGTTGGGACATTTGAGTTTTCTCTGGCATGGGAGAACCCATGAAATTGGTTTTCTTCCAAATTGGGGAATATTCTTTCAGCCGCTCGCCTTTATTCTATTTGTGACAGCTGTGTTCGCGGAAACAAATCGTCTTCCTTTCGATTTACCCGAAGGGGAAGCGGAGTTAGTCGCAGGTTTTCATACCGAGTACGGTGGATTTAAATTCAATATGTTTTTTATGGGTGAGTACGCTCACATGATGACGTCCTCAGCTCTTATCTCTGTTCTATTTTTTGGTGGTTACACAATTCCGTTTATTTCTCCAGAGATGGTTCATAATTTTTGGATGACCAAAGGGATGTTTCTATCAGGTCATGGGCTTTCGATAGGTGATATCGCAAGCATTCTCACCACTCTCACTCACCTTGTTGTTTTCCTCATTAAAACTGGGTTCTGGTTATTCTTCTTTGTTTGGGTTCGCTGGACGGTTCCCAGATTTAGATACGACCAGCTGATGGATTTGGGTTGGAAAACTTTATTGCCGTGGGCCTTAGTGAATTTATTAATCACTACCGTCATGATGTATTTTTCACGAGTAGGTTAAGAAGGAGATTTTTTTGAACTTTACAACATCAGACATACTTTTTCATCTCTTTGCTGGGATTGCCACGATCAGTGCATTGCTGGTGGTTTTCATGCCGAACCCAATTTACTCTGCATTTTTTCTGGCTCTAGTTATGAGCGTTCTGGGAGCTTTCTTTTTTATGCTCGATGCCCCCTTCTTGGCTGTCGCTCAAATATTAGTTTATGCCGGCGCAGTTATGGTTCTTTTCACCATGGTCATGATGTTATTTGATTTGAAAAAAGACATGGATGATATGGCAAGACTCTCCCCCGTGACTTTTTTGAAAATCACAGGTGCAGGAATCCTTTGCGGCATTCTCATGGGAATGGGTTGGCTTGTCTCTCACGATGGTGCTGGAATGATTCGTATGGCGACAGAAGTTCCAGTTGCTAACCAACAAGTTGTTCTTAAAAATCTCGGAAATGCTCCAACCAATGCCATGACTAATCCTGAAGAACTAAAAGATGAAGTGGATGAGATCACTCAAAACAAACAAGCAGGCAAAGATCTTTTCAAAGATTATTCAGAAACACAAAAATTAAGCGTGAAACTGTTCTCTAAATTTGTTTTTGCATTTGAAATTCTTAGTGTTTTGCTCTTGGTTGCTATCGTGGGCGCCGTGGCTTTAGCTAAATCAAAAGGGGGCACACATCATGTTATCCGTAGGCCTTAATCACTATTTAACTCTGGGTGGACTTCTATTTTCGATTGGCACTTTGGGAGTTCTGCTTCGCAAAAATGCCATTGTTATATTAATGAGTATTGAAATCATGCTTAATGCTGTGAATTTGACCTTTGTGGCTTTCGCAAAATATGCGCACAATCTCGATGGCCAAATCATGGTGTTTTTTGTCATGACCATTGCTGCGGCTGAAGCTTCTATAGGTTTGGCTATTGCCGTCGCCGTGTTCAAACGATTTAAAGAAGTTAACATTTCACATTTTGAAAATTTAAAGGGCTAGGAAATGTCTCATAACTGTTTGATTGCCATTTTAATTTTATCTCCGCTTGTTGGATTTTTGATCAATGGATTTTTGGTCAAATTCAATAATCACAGTGCTGTCCGCGCAGGTGTGATCGCAACGGCTGCGACCAGCATTTCTTTTATCTGTGCGAGCGCTTTGTTCCTTAAATTATTAGGTAGCGGTGAGACCGAATCTTTCAAGGTAGTTTTCTTCAATTGGATTCGTGTCGGTGAATTTAAATCCGACATGGGCTTTGTGGTCGATCATATCAGTGTTGTCATGATCATGATCATCACTGGCGTTGGAACACTTATCCACTTATACAGTATTGGCTACATGGGCCATGACCCAAAACCAGCAAAATTCTTTGCTTATCTAAACTTGTTTTTGTTCAATATGCTGATTCTTGTTCTTGGAGACAATTTGCTATTGCTCTTTGTCGGATGGGAAGGGGTAGGACTTTGTTCTTACCTCCTGATCGGATTCTGGTTTTCCGATCCTGAAAAAGCTGCTGCCGGAATGAAGGCCTTTGTTGTTAATCGAATTGGTGACGTAGGATTTCTTGTCGGCCTTTTTATTATTTTTTCACTGTTTCACACTATTCAATTCGATGAGCTTGCGAATTTAACCTATGCGACCGATTTAGGTTGGGGCCCTCTCACGATTGCAACATTGTTTTTATTTATTGGAGCCACGGGAAAATCAGCGCAAATTCCCCTTTATATTTGGCTTCCGGATGCGATGGCCGGTCCTACTCCCGTTTCAGCTTTGATCCATGCGGCAACAATGGTTACCGCTGGTGTTTACATGCTGGTTCGTATGAACTTCATCTTCATAGCCGCTCCGCACACGATGATGATTGTAGCAATAGTTGGAGCTGCAACCGTCGTTTTTGCAGCAAGCATTGGACTTTTCCAAAACGATATCAAAAAAATCTTGGCTTACTCTACAGTCAGTCAACTGGGTTATATGTTCTTGGGCGTGGGCGTGGGTGGATTTAGCGCAGGAATGTTTCATCTCATGACACATGCTTTTTTCAAGGCTCTGATGTTCCTTGGCGCAGGTTCCGTGATTCACGGGATGCAGGAAGAACAAGACATTCGGAAAATGGGTGGATTGGCTAAAAAAATGCCCATCACTTACATCACTTTCTTATTCGGTTGGCTCGCTATTATAGGCACTCCACTGTTTTCTGGTTTCTTTTCCAAAGATGAAATTTTGTGGAGATCCTTTGCCTCACCGATGGGATCGAAACTTCTTTGGCTCGCAGGAATTATTGGCGCGACGATGACCGCGTTTTATATGACTAGACTGATGGCTTTGACATTCTGGGGTAAATCCCGTGTGGCCAAAGACATTCATGTTCATGAGTCTTCGCTAGTGATGACTATTCCTTTGATGATTTTAGCTCTGCTCTCTCTCGTAGGTGGTTGGGTAGGTGTGCCTGAAGTTTTAGGACATGGTTTTGGAATTCCAAATGGTTGGGAGCATTGGTTGCACCATTTGGTAAAAGACGTGGAAGCCGAAGGTTCTAATTTGGAGCAATGGCTTACTATGGGAACTTCAGTGGCACTTGCGGCTTGCTCGGCATTTGCAGCGTTCTTTCTTTACACTAAAAAATTCGAAGCTTTAGATAAAGTTAAAAATAACTTTTCAAAAATTCATAAAATTATTTTCAATAAATATTATGTCGATGAATTTTACGGCCTAACGATAGTTCGTCCAATTATCAATAGCAGTCGCTGGCTTTGGGGAGTTTTTGACGTCAAAATCATCGATCGCACGACTTATTTATTGAGCGATATCGTCAGGGGCACCGGCTCTACTTTGAGACTTATGGTCAACGGAAACGTACAACAATACGCGCTTTACATCGTGTTTGGATTGATTGGAATTTTGATGATGATTTTGGCGAGGTAATTTAAAGATGTTGCTTTCACTTATAACTTTTCTTCCGATGCTTATTGGCGTACTGCTTTTGTTTTTTCGGGGAGAAAAAATAGTCAGAATCACCGCGCTAGTTTTTGCGTTGGCGGAATTTTTCCTAAGTCTTATCGTACTGAAAAATTTTGATGCTGGAACTGTTAATCTTCAATTCGTAGAAAAGTTCAATTGGATACCAAGCTTCGGAATTCATTACTACTTGGGATTAGATGGATTAAGCCTTTGGCTGATTCTTCTTACTACCTTTCTCACACCTTTGATTATTCTGGCCAGTTGGAATAGCATTGATAAAAAAATTCCCGCTTTTCATTGTGCATTACTCGTTCTTGAAACAGCTATGCTCGGGGCTTTTTTATCCATGGACGCGATTTTGTTTTTCTCATTCTGGGAATTGATGCTCGTTCCGATGTTCTTGCTAGTTGGAATTTGGGGTGGGGAAAAAAGAATTTATGCCGCCTACAAATTTTTCATCTACACGATGGTCGGATCTATTTTCATGTTGGTTGCTATCATCGTTCTGATGGTCATGACTAAAAATCAAATGGGAGCCATGAGCTCTAGTCTGCTCGATTTTTACAAACTCCATATTCCATTCGACCCTCACCATTTTGCTAATCCACAGACTCTCATGTTTTTTGCGTTTTCATTGGCCTTTGCAATCAAAGTACCTATCTTCCCACTGCACACTTGGTTGCCCGATGCCCACGTGCAAGCACCAACTCCTGGTTCAGTGATTTTAGCTGGCGTGATGTTGAAGATGGGAACATACGGATTTTTGAGATTTTCCATTCCTCTATTCAACGATGCTGCAAAACAGTACGCCCCGCTCTTTATAGCGCTGGCGGTGATTGGAGTTATTTACGGCTCACTAGTCGCGATGGTTCAACCCGATATGAAAAAGCTAGTGGCCTACAGTTCTGTAAGTCATTTGGGATATTGCATGCTCGGACTTTTTGCCATGAACGTTGAAGGCGTAACCGGAAGTCTTTTCCAAATGCTCAATCACGGTGTCAGCACCGGAGCGCTATTCTTACTTGTTGGAATGATTTACGAACGTACTCACTCGCGCGACATTTCCAAATACGGTGGACTCGCAAAAGTTATGCCCGTTTTCGCGATTTTCTTTTTCATTACGACTCTCTCTAGTATTGCCGTTCCCGGAACAAATGGATTTGTGGGAGAGTTTCTAATCCTATTTGGAGCATTCAAAGCTAGCCCCATTATGGCAGGAATTGCCACCACGGGCTCTGTTCTTGGCGCGGTGTACATGCTTTGGCTATATAAGAAAGTATTTTTCGGAAAACCTGGCGAGCTTGTTCCGGAAATCGAAGAAGCAGGCAGCCATGGAACTGCTCACGGAAATGATATGGATTTGCATTCTGCAGCTCAAGCCAATAAAAGACATGATTTTGATCACAAGCACAAACATCCTTTGTTGGATTTGAGTGTGCGCGAAATCGCAATTCTTGTCCCCTTGATGATCTTGATATTTTGGATGGGATTATTTCCAAACATGTTTTTGGACAAAACGAAAGCTTCCATTGAACATTGGGTGAAATCACAAGGCCACTACGAACTTTCGCAAAACGATAAGAAATAAACCTTAGGGTTTTAAGCAGAGGATTATATTTATGGAATTTGCAACAGTCAGCCTAGCGGAATCATTGCTCCTTCTTCCTATGACGATTCTTTTTATTTTCGCCTGCATACCTTTGACAATTAAAGTTCTTAATTCAAACAAAGAGCCTTCAAATAATTTGACGATCTTAATCGCTAGCGTGGGTCTTTTGATCGCGGCTTTTTTCACACGTGAGCTTGGCGCCCACGCAAACCCTGTGTTTTTTGGAGCTCTCATTTTTGATAAAATGGCGGTCCTTCTTAATTACGGAATTATCGCCATCACTTTTTTCACGTTGCTTATTTCTATTAACAATCCCAATACCACTGGTGAAAGTTTAGCTGAGCACACTTTTCTAGTTATGTGCGCCGCCGTAGGAATGATGACTCTCGCTTCGAGCGCCGATTTAATGGTTTTGTTCATCGGTCTTGAGCTGATGTCGATTGCTCTCTACGTTCTAATTGGACTGGGTCATGAACAAAAATTTTCGAAAGAAGCCTCTTTCAAATATTTTATTCTGGGAAGTTTTGCTTCTGCCCTTTTACTCTACGGAATTGCATTTCTTTTCGGTTCAACAGGAACCACACAAATTTATGACATAGGTGTTCAGTCAGCGGTACTGATGGGCAGAAACCAACTTTTCTTTGTTGGCGTTTGCATGGTTATGATTGGAATTTGTTTTAAGATTAGTGTGTTCCCATTTCATGCTTGGACTCCTGATGTTTATCAAGGGGCCCCAACTTCTGTTACAGCTTTCATGGCTACCGGAGTGAAGCTTGTGATGTTTGCAGTTTTTGTGAGGCTTGCTCTCAATCATTTTTTCTGGGGTAATCACAAACTCGTTTTGATTTTACAAATTTTGGCTATCGCCACAATGGTTGTAGGAAACTTTTCCGCGCTACTTCAAGAAAATATCAAACGCGTTTTGGCATATTCTAGTATTGCCCACGCGGGTTACATGATGATTGGCATTGTCGTGACGGCGAATAGTCACACTCCCGAAGCGGCCACGGCTGTTCTATTTTACGTCCTAAGTTACAGCGTGATGAATCTTGGCGCTTTTGCGATTGTGAGTCTGATCGAAAAAGAAGAGCGTGGTCACCAAAATATTTCTGATTATGCAGGTCTTGGATTTAAATATCCGTTCCTAGGATTGGCCATGACAGTATTTATGCTTTCGATGGCAGGAATGCCTCCGACGGTTGGATTCATTGGAAAATTCTATATTTTCTCAGCGGCTCTAAAAGACGGTTATGTTTGGTTAGCTGTGATTGGTGTCATCAATAGTCTTGTTTCCGCATACTATTATTTAAAAGTGATTGTAAGTATGTATATGAAAGAGCCACTTCATGAAGTCAAAGCGGCTAAGTCTTTTGCGCCAAGATTCGTAATTGCGGCGTCGCTGATTTTGGTTTTTTTGTTGGGTATAATTTCGACTCAGGTTTACGCTCCAGTGTATCGCAGTGTTACCGCCCTCCTTGCTTCGGGGAAATAATGGAAAAAATCATTAAAGAATTCAGGTTCAGAGACTTTGTGGAAGCGATGGGTTTTGTGCAAAAAGTGGCCTTGATTGCTGAAAGACAGGTCCATCATCCAGACATTTTGATCAGATACAACGTGGTCACTATTGAAAGTTATACTCATGACACCGCGTCAATCACAGAAAAAGATCATAGACTCATGGCAGCAATTCAAAAATCTCTTGAATGAAAACGCTAAAAACCGTTTAATTTAGTTATCAAAACTCATATACGAGGAGACAACATGGATATCGATATCTTAGTCGTGACAAGCAAAGTAAAGAAATACATCAAAGAAAAAGGCGATTGCAATACCAGCGCTGAAACTATCGACGTGCTTTCAAAAGCAGTCGAGCGTTTGTGCGAAAAAGGAATTGAGCAAGCTAAACAAGACGGACGTAAAACTGTCATGGCTCGCGACATCGTAATCGATCATATTTGAACTCGAGTTAAATTCGAGATTGATTCTCGATTTAACTTTTAGGTTTAATTTTTCTTAAAATATTAAAGCTGCTGTGGTTGTTTTCAAAACATCTCAGTGGCTTTTTATTTTTTTGAAATTAGTTGGAATCAGTTTCCGTTAGTTTTATTGAATTCGGCGGGCGGAACAACTCGCGCTCCAAGTGGTGGCGGAATGGCTAAACTTCCACCAGGATCAAATGATGGAGAAATCGGAGTCGCTGCTGGGCCGGGTGCAGGCGCGATGGGTTTTGCACCTGGAGCTGAAACAGTGTTCGGCTGATTGTATTCATCTCCACCATCAATTTTGGGAACATTCGGAATAGGAGTGTCCTCCTTCACAATAAATCTGATTGTGCTTGGCTGACATCGGTAGGCACCATCCCACTGAATTTTGCAGTTTTCAGAAATGCTCTGTTCATTTCTATGATGTGGATGTTTGTCTTTGGCTAAGGCCAAGCATGAAGGAATTTTTGAATGTGCTTTGCAAAATTTTGTTTGGATGTTTAAGCACGTCTCATATTTTTTAAGAAAAGTGGGTTCACCCATGTTGGGTGGACGAGAACATTGGGGAAACGGATCTTCGCCGAAAGCAAACGAGCCCGCAGAGATAACCACAAATCCACATAAGAAAATAAGTCTTTTCACATTCATCTGTTTCAAGCATCATCAAAGATGAAATGAAAGTCAACGAACACAAGCTTATATTAGTCTTTATTCTGTTGTTAATCTCACTTACATCGGTGTTGCTATTTGCGGCTTCCGGGGCGCTCGGCGTTCCTCTCCAAGATTTTTCCATCCAGGCGGAACAGCTTTTTAGAAAAAATCAAACGGTTCAGGCGAAAGCGCTTATCAGTAAATATCTAGCGCAAAAGGACAATGCGGAAGCTTATGCCCGCGTCGGTAGCATGTACGCTCGACTTAAAAACTGGAAAGAAGCTGTTCATTATTTAGAAATCGCACAGACCCGCGCACCAAAGAATAACAGCGTTTTATATCGTTTAGGAATTTCATATCACCAGGACGGAAAAATTGATGATGCTGCTATTCAATTTAGAAATGCACTCGCTATAAAGCCTAAAAATCTTTTTTATGTTTTCGCTCTCGGCGAGTTGCTTGAGATGGCAGATCTCAACACCGACGCGAGACAAGTCTATGAGGAAGCCGTCAAACTCACAGGAGATAATCTTGAGCTTCGTTCCAAACTTTGTCTGCTCGATTACAAAGAAGCTTTTTGGAATGAGGCAATTTCGAATTGCTCGAAAGCAATTAAGAAAAATCCAGGTGATGTCACTTCTTGGACATTGCTGGCTATGAGTTACTACGCTTCTGAAGATAGGCCCCGTGCTTTAGCCGAATTTAAAAAAGCGGTTAAGATTCATCCCACCTCTGGAATTTTGCGACGAGCCCATGGATATGTTTTCTTCCAAGAAAAGAGCTATGAACAAGCAGTGCAAGAACTGGGAATTGCATTTGCTGTAAATCCAATGGATGACGAAGCCGCATTATTGCTGGCGAGAAGTTTATACGAGCTCGGGCGAATAGATGATGCGCGGATAGCCTATTACCTGGCTTGTCTACTCAATGACACTTACCGTTTCGAATTTGTTTCTAAGCAACGCGATCTCGAGCGTAAAGGTAAAAACGATATGTCTTCTCGATACGAAGACACCATAAATAAAATCTAGTTTGTACTGGGAATATTACCGAATCAGTTTTCTGAATTCATCAAGGTCAATAACTTTAATTCCTAAAGCCTGAGCCTTATCGAGTTTTGAGCCGGCGGCTTCTCCACATAAAAGATAGCTGGTTTTTTTACTGACAGCGGATGAGACTTCACCACCGTGGAGTTCCACTAGGTCTTTTGCGTCATCGCGAGAAATTCCAGGAAGAGTTCCGGTGATTACAAAACTCAGGCCAGAAATTTTTTCTGATCCAATAGCGGCAGCTTTTCCACCCGGGGAACTTGCGGGCATTTTTACGCCAAGGTTTTCAAGGGAATGAAGTTCATCGCGAAATTTCTTATTCGCAAGTTGCTTTAAAATTGTCTGAGCTACTTTTTCTCCAACTTCGTCGGCATTTAGTAATTCTTCTTCAGTCGCTGATAAAAACTTATCAAGACTGCCAAAATGTTTGGCTAAAATTTTACCCGTTTGTTCACCAACAAATCTTATTCCTAAGCCAAAAATGACTCGAGCCAAAGTGGAGTTTTTAGATTTTTCAATGCTCTCGAGTAAATTTTGGATTGATTTCTTTCCCTGCCTAGGGAGTTTCGTCATCGCTTCTGCGCTCAACCGATAAATATCAGAAAAACTTTCCACAATTTTATGGTCAACCATCTGGTCGATGATTTTATCTCCGAGTTTTTCCACATTTAAAGCTCGTCTCGAAACAAAGTGTTTGAGTGATTCTTTGATTCGCGCCTGACACAAAATATTTTCGCACCGTAAAACAACCTCACCCTCCGGCTTGACCGCGAGTGTTCCGCAGACGGGACAGTGAGTTGGGAGTCTGAATGGTTTAGAGTTTTTTGAACGCTTTTCTAAAATAACTTTTACAACTTCTGGAATCACATCGCCTGCGCGCTGAATGATCACGTGATCACCAATCCGCACATCTTTTCTGTCGACCTCGTCCTGATTATGTAGCGTGGCATGGCTGACACTTACTCCACCCACTTTTACTGGATCCATTATGGCGACTGGAGTGAGGGCTCCCGTTCGACCCACTTGAACTTGAATCTCAGTGATTACTGTTTCTGCCTGCTGCGGCTTAAATTTCGCGGCCACTGCCCAGCGGGGACTGCGCGCGATTGTACCTAAAGTTTTTTGCAGAGAAAGATCATTCACTTTCACAACAATGCCATCGATATCATAGGGAAGTGCGTGACGTTTGGTTTCAAGCACTTCGTAATAGCGAATGACTTCATCAATGCTACTGCAAATCTTCGCGGTGTCATTGACCGGCAAACCCCAGCTGGTCATTAGATTTTCCAGCTCATCATGAGTTTTCGGCTCTTTAATGAGACCTTCTGTCACGCCAGTGGCGTAAAAGAAAATTTTCAATGGACGAGATGCCGTGATTTTTGAATCGAGTTGACGCAAACTTCCCGCTGCTGCATTCCGGGGATTTGCAAACGGTGCTTCCTCGTCTGCCTCCTGCTGAGAGTTAAGTTCGAGAAAATCATTTTTGAAAAGCAGGATTTCTCCGCGTGCTTCAAAAAGTTCGGGAGGATTTTTTATATTCAACGTCTGTGGAATGGTTTTGATTGTCCGAACGTTTGTAGTGACATCTTCTCCCGTGACGCCATCTCCACGAGTCAGAGCTCTAACCAATTTGCCATTCTCGTAAATCACTTCAATGGCTAAGCCATCCAACTTCGGTTCAACGAGGTATTCCAGTTTTTTGGCGCTGGCACTTTCAGGCGCCCAGTCGAGATATTTTAAAACACGAACGTGAAAATCTCGGATATCTTCGGCATCATAAGAATTTGAAAGTGAGAGCATGGGCTGACGATGTTGTCCTTTTTTAAAACCGTCGGAAACACTTTCCGCCACATGTTGAGTGGGAGAGTCTTTTTTAAATTCTGGATAAGCGATTTCAAAATTGTCTACCAATCTCAGTAAATCGTCATAGTCTTTATCAGAAACGAAGGGCTGACTTTGGAGATAGTAAGATTCATTGGCTAATTTCAGTTGCGCAATGGCGTTTTCCCAAATCAAGCGCCCAGACTTTTCTGAGCCTTTGGCCTGAAGGAACTCACTGAGCTCTGAAATAACGCTAAAAAATCCAGATTGCTTAGAACTGGCCATAAACTAACGCTCTGACACATATGGTCGATCAAGAAATATTTGCCCCGAGCACTCCTTTCCCCTACATTATGAGGTCATGACAAACCAATCAAGTTCAGAATCAAAACCATCGACGCAAACTAAGATAGACGAGATAACCATTCGAAAAATAGCGGATCTTGCACAGCTTTCGCTCACGCCCGATGAAGAAAAGCTCTATGCAGGACAGCTGGAAAAAATCTTGGAATATGTTTCCGAGCTTTCCAAGGTAAACACCGATGGCATTGAAACAATGGTGACTGCCGTGCAAATGCCCGTGACCTTTCGGGAAGACATTCCAAGAAGATTAATAAATGTCGAAGAAGCTTTGTCCAATAGTCCCGAGCGCGTCGGAAATTTATTTAAGGTGCCACCAGTTTTATGACAATAAAATCTATTGCTGAAAGTGTGAACAACGGACAAGTCGATGTCGTTGAAATTGTTGAAAAAGCATTAGCCAAAGCGGAGAAGTCTCAAAAAGACTTGAATTCGTTTATTACGATTTGTAGAAGCGAGGCGCTCGCCCGAGCAAACTTGATAGCCAAGAAGATAGCTTCCGGAAAAAAAGCTGGAAAATTGGCAGGCGTTCCAATCTCAATTAAAGATGTGCTTTTAACAAAAGGAATTCGTACCACTGCTGCCTCAAAAATTCTCAGCAATTTCATTCCACCCTATTCTTCCACCGTGGTGGATAAGCTTGAAGCTGAAGGTGCGATCATCATTGGAAAAACCAATATGGATGAATTCGCGATGGGCGCAAGCAATGAGAATTCAGCTTTCGGTCCCGCGATGAATCCATGGGATCTCACGCGCGTTCCCGGAGGTTCAAGTGGAGGATCTGCCGCCGTAGTGGCTGCAGGAATTTCTCCCGTTTCCATTGGCACTGACACTGGTGGAAGTATCAGAGAGCCCGCAAGCTTTTGTGGAATTGTCGGAATCAAACCAACCTATGGACGAGTTTCAAGATTTGGTGTTGTGGCTTTTGCCTCTTCACTTGATCAGGTGGGACCTTTCGGAAAATCAGTGGAAGACGCAGCACTTGTTCTGGAAGTTATTTCTGGAAAAGATCAGCAGGATTCAACTTCCGCGGAAATGGCTGTTAAGGAATGGACTAAAAATCTTCCGACCAACGTCAAAGGATTGCGCATCGGTTTACCAAAAGAATATTTCATTGAAGGTATCGATCCCGATGTGACAAAGGCTGTTCAAAATGCGATCGATATTTTAAAAGCTCAAGGAGCGACCGTCGTAGATATTTCTCTTCCTCACACGAAAGAAGGGATTGCGGTTTATTATCTGATTGCTCCATGTGAAGCGAGTGCGAATCTTTCTAGATATGACGGAGTGAGATTTGGTCATCGTGCAGATAATGTTCCGGAACTTTCGCAACTGTACAAAAAGTCTCGCGGAGAAGGTTTCGGTCCTGAACCTAAAAGACGTATTATGCTCGGAACTTTTGCACTCTCGAGTGGATACTACGAAGCTTATTATAAAAAAGCCTGTCAGGTGAGACGACTCATCAGTGATGACTACACAAAGGCGTTTGCTAAATGTGACATCATTGTCACTCCCGTGACGGCTGCTCCGGCATTTAAAATCGGGGAAAAATCCAATGACCCCCTTGCTATGTATTTGAATGATATCTTCACTCTCACCCCATCTCTAGCTGGAATTCCTGGATTGTCTCTCAATTGTGGTTATTCAAAGAGTGGACTCCCCATTGGGCTTCAGTTACTTGCCCCACATTTTGAAGAAGAACGAATCATCAATGCTGCTTATGTGGTTGAGAAAAACCAAACTGATGTAAGGAAGTCCCCCTATGGATTATGAATTAGTCGTTGGGCTTGAAGTCCATGCGCAACTTTTAACAAAAACAAAACTTTTTTGCTCGTGCTCAACGGAATTCGGTAAAGGCGACAATGAAAACACTTGTCCTATTTGTGCTGGGATGCCCGGAGCATTGCCTGTCCTTAATAAACAGGTCGTGAATTTTGCGATTCTCACCGGCTTAGCGCTTAATTGCGAAATTAGAGAACATAATGTTTTTGCACGTAAGAATTATTTCTACCCTGATCTTCCCAAGGGTTATCAGATTTCTCAATTTGAAGATCCGATTTGCGGAAAAGGCAAAGTGACTTTCATGATGGACGGTGTGGAAAACACGGTTGGTCTTACACGTATTCACATGGAAGAAGATGCTGGAAAAAGCACTCATCACGGTGAATATAGTTTGATCAATTTGAATCGCAGTAGCGTTCCTCTCATTGAAATCGTCAGCGATCCCGATTTTAGATCTGCCCATCAAGCTGCAGAATATTTGCGAAATCTCAGACAGACCCTCCTTTATCTCGATGTTTGCGATGGTAACATGGATGAAGGATCATTGAGATGCGACGCCAATGTCAGTGTCAGAAAAAAAGGCGCTGAAAAATTCGGAACTCGTGTTGAAATTAAAAATATCAACAGTTTTCGATTTGTTGAAAAAGCGATTGAGTATGAAATGGGTCGGCAAATTGATTTGATCGAGCTCGGTGAAAAAATCGTGCAAGAGACTCGTCTTTATGATCCCGATAAAAATCGCACAGTCAGCATGCGCTCCAAAGAAGAAGCTCATGATTATCGTTATTTCTCAGACCCTGATTTGCTTCCCATCAAAGTGGACGCGGCTTGGATTGAAGGCATCAGAAAGACAATGCCCGAGCTTCCACTTCAAAAAATGAGACGTTTCACAAAAGAGTACGGGCTCCCCGCCTACGATGCGGATCTTTTAACTCAATCTCGTCCCATGGCAGAATATTTTGAAATCGTTGCCGAAAAAACTAAGAATCCAAAAGCTGCCAGCAATTGGGTGATGGGCGATCTTCTAAGAATTTTGAATGAGCAGAAAAAAGAAATCACGCAATCCCCGGTGAGCAGTCAACTTTTGGCAGATCTTATTATTAATATTGATGGATCTAAGATTTCTGGGAAAATTGCTAAAACAATTTTCGAGGATCTCGCGCAAGGCAAATATTCTGGAAAATCAATCAATGAGATTATTGCTGAAAATGGGCTCGCTCAGGTCACTGACACGAAAGCCATTGAAACCATCATTGATAAAATCATTGCCGCAAATCCGGGCCAAGTTGAACAGTTCCGGTCGGGCAAGGATAAGCTTTTTGGATTTTTTGTTGGGCAAGTCATGAAAGAAATGAAAGGCCAAGGGAACCCTCAGGTCATCAATGACATTTTAAATAAGAAACTTAAAGGAGAATGACAAATGTTTAAGAAAATCTTGATCGGGCTAGCTGGGTTTGTAGTTTTGATTATTGTCGCGGTCCTTCTCATTCCAGTTTTTGTGGATGCTAACAAATTCAAACCTCAAATCGAAAAAGCAGTTACAGATAATCTTAATGCCGATTTTGAAATCGGAAATATCAAGCTTTCCTTCTGGGGAGGAATATTTCTTGAGATAGACAAGATGGTTCTCTCCGAAAAAGGGACCCACGGCGGTCAAGGCATTTTTGATATGAAGAATGCAAAGTTGGAACTTCCTTTTTCTTCTGTGTTTGGCGGAAAACCCGACATCACCTTGTCTGTCCAAAATCCGGAGATCAATCTTATCACCCGTCCCGATGGCAAGATGAACGTGATGAAAATCATGAAACCAAGTGGTGCACAAGTAGCTGCTCAACCTTCATCGAAAACGAGCGGCGGGAAAGTCGCAGTCGTGGCGTTTGATTTAAGTTTTCATATTGAAAATGGTCATCTCGTCTATGCCGATGAGAAAAAACACTCTCGCACCGATCTCACCGGGATGGACTTAGACATCAAAAGATTTGGGATCAACCAGCTTTTTGACATTTCTTTCAAAACAAATTTGAAATCTCAAGAATCTAAAGAACTCGCTGTTTCTGGCCCCATTGTCGTAAAGGGAACATCTGGAATCTATACGAAGTTGGGAGCATTTGATCGAATCGACCTGACGAGCGATATAGACCTCACAGATTTAGTGGTGAAGTACGGCGAGCTCTTTGATAAGCAAAAAGGCGTGCCTTTTAAAATAGAAGCTAAATTATCCACTACGGATCAAATTTTAAATCTGACTGAAGTGAAACTGATAGCCAATGATGCGTTCGTGACGGTCAAAGGTACGGTCGGTAATTTTTCTGACCCTGAAATGAATCTCACAATAGACAGCAGCAAATTCGTTTTTGAACATTGGCAGAATATTCTAAAGCCTCTCAAAGACTTTGATATGCAAGGGGTAGCACAACTTGGAGTAAAAGTGAGTGGCCCAACTAGTAAAATTAACTACGGTGGAAAAGTCACTCTGGCTAGTGCAAGTCTCAAGGCTCCCGGGATAGTTCCGAGAGTGACTGATCTCCGAGCAACACTTAACTTTAATAATGAAACCGCCACACTCTCCCAAGCTGCTTTGAAAATGGGCGCAAGCGATCTTGAGTTTGATGGCACTGTTAAAAACTTCGCTAAACCGGTTATCGCTCTTGATGTCTTGAGTAAAAATCTTGATGTGGATGCTCTCCTTCCCGCCAAAACACCTGACCAAGAAAAGCAAGCGGAGCAAGCTTCAGTGAAGACGAATGGCCAGAGCGCAGATGTTGATGCTGCGGCTATTCTTGCCGGTCCCATTTATCTCATGAAGAAAAATCCTATCATGCGCGGAATGGATTTTACAGCGAAAGTAAATTTCAAAAAAATAGTGGCCCATAAAGCATTGATCGAAAACTTGATTGCGGAAATTAATTTTAAAGATCTGATTATCAATTTGAGAAAAGCAACCGCGCAAACCTTTGGCGGCAATGTTCAATTTGTATCTAGCGTGGATTTTAAAGGGGCCGAACCAACCTACCAAGCTAGTGGGGATGTAAAGGGACTTGATATCAATGCCGCAATTTCAAATCAAATGCCCATGGCCAAGGATACCTTATTCGGAAAGACTCTTGGAAAGTTCAGTATAGCTGGATCAGGAATTTCAAAACCCCGTGTGAAGCAATCACTCACTGGGACGGCTCATTTGGAAATCCAAAACGGTTCTTGGAACTCTCTCAATGCAATGAAACAAATCAGTGAAAAGTTATCTGGCATTCCAATTCAAGCTGTAAAGGATCAAATTGGAAAAATAAATGTGACGGACAAATTCCGCCAGCTGAAATCTGACATCAAGATTGGTAACGGAAAATTTAATATCACAAGTCTCATTGCAGATATGGAAGGGCCTAACACCACAATCACAGGGACAGGCTGGGTTGACTTCGATATGAACAACGATATCAATGGGCATCTCATCACGCCTGCAGGAAATGGTATCCCCGCCAAAAATCGCACAGCTGACGGAAGACTCAATTTGCCCTTTGAAGTGGGTTGCAAAATCTCTTCTCCCTGTTTAAATTTATCTCAGGCCTTTAAAGAAATTGGCGAAGGCGCATTAAAAGATCAAGGTGTGAAGGCTCTCAGAAAAGCCGCCGAGAAAATTGATAACCCCCAACTCAAGCAGTTGTTGGATAAACTCCCTTTCTAATAAGGAGCTTCGTTTGAGAATTGCCGCTATCGACATGGGAACAAATAGTTTTCTTTGCCTGATTGGGGCGGTAGAAAGCGCGGATGGTCTCAAGACTTTGAAAGTGCTCGAAGATCATTCTCGTGTCGTTCGCTTAGGGGAAAAAGTAAGTCAGAATAAATTTTTCCTTCCCGAGGCTCTATCAAGAGCGAAAGCCTGTCTTGAAGAGTTCAGTGCAATTATAAAAAAAGCTAAACCTGATAAAGTGATTGCCATAGCCACAAGTGCGGCGCGTGATGCGAAAAATGGCTCAGAGCTTTTCGAAATCTGCAGAACTCTCGAAATTCCATTGCACATCATCGAAGGTTCGCGTGAAGCCGAACTTAGTTTTGCTGGGGCCATCAGCACGCTTAGAAATCCAGAGAAGAAAAAAATCTTAGTGGTGGATGTAGGTGGCGGCTCGACCGAACTTATTCACTCTCGCTTTGGAGGAAAACCTCGAGCCCAGAGTTTTGATGTGGGTTGCGTTCGTCTCACAGAAATGTTTCTAAGTAAAAATTCTCAAGGCATTGTTGAAGCAAAGGATCTTCTAGCTCTTGAACAATATGCAGATGGCATCATGAGCGGATATGGCTCCGTTGATGCCGATTTGATTTTGGCGGTTGCGGGAACTCCAACTACCCTTGCTTGTGTCGATCAAGAAATAAATTTTGATGAATCTAAAGTCGAGGGGTTCAGATTAACTAAAGAGATAATTTTAAAACTAAAAAATAGATTGATACCTATGACCAACGGTGAAAGAAAAAAAATAGTAGGTTTAGAACCGCTTCGTGCAGACGTGATTGTGGCTGGCTGCGTGCTCTTAGAAATTTCTTTGAAGCTTGCCCACGCAACCGAAATGATTGTTTCAACCCGCGGACTTAGGTTCGGAGTCGCTATTCACCATGAGGAATTCACATGAATTTTTTTTATTTGTTGTTATTGCCTTTTATTTGTTTCGCTCAAATTCAAACTAAAGAACAAGCCGCCAAAGTTAAATTTGAAAAAGGTGACGTGCTCGTAGGTAGATTAAAAATCAAAGCTGAGTTCGCCGAAACTTCCGAGCAGCAAGAAGTGGGTCTCATGTTCCGCGAAAAGCTACAATCTGGAGAGGGAATGCTCTTTGTTTTTTCGCGTGAAGAAATTTTAAATTTTTGGATGAAGAATACTCTTATCCCCTTGAGCGTAGGTTTTTTTGATTCAAACAAGAAACTGATAAAAATAAGAAACATGGTGCCCGCAAGTCCGATGGATAATAGTCCAGCTATTTACTCGAGCGGCAAACCCGCCTTGTACGCACTAGAGGTTCCGCAAGGCTGGTTTGAAAAAAATAAAATTAATCTCGGAGAGAAATTTTCTTTGGTGAAATAAAATCCAATGATTTCTCTGGTCTAATGTCTATGCAAATAGGATTCGTGCACACGTAGCAATATCAAAAAACAAATAAAAATAAAAATAGTTTTTATTAACTAAACATTTAATACTTCACAGAAAAATTTAATTTCAGGACCACGTCCTAACACGCAGCGCGTGGGGATTGAAATTTATTCTTCTTCGTCCGCAGAAAGGAATGTGATTAAATAATTGTAGGGCCAGGAAGTGCCTTAACTAATTAACAGAGCCAAAGGATTGGGACATGAACAGAAAAATTTCATTATTGAGTCTTTTCCTTGCAGCAATTGTTGCAACAACAGTTTCTTGTAGCTCCGGTGATAAAGATGGTGATGCCGCATCTTCAGATGTAGCGGAAGCCACTTCAGATTCCACGGATGCTGCCGCTAACCCCGACGCAATCGCTTCAGACACTCCGCCGGCAGATGGTGCCGCAGCGACTGATCAAGCGGCAGTCGACGGAACTACTCCTCCCGCAGATTCGATGGCCGCAGATCCAAGTGCAATTGATCCTAATGTGGCTGTAGCAACTCCAGATAATAATCCACCGGCTGATCCGAACGCCCCTCCTGCAGATCCAAACGCTGCAGTAACAACTCCTCCTGCAGATGCTACCGCACAAGCAAGCCCTGCACCTGATGCTGCTGCATCGCCTGCTCCTGAAACAGCAAGCAATGATCTCTTTGGTGGAGCTGCTGCAACGACAGCAGATTCCGCTACTAACTCTGCTCCTCCAGCAGATGAGAAGCCGAAAAAGGCAATGCTCGCGCATATCAAATCCAAACCTTTCAAAAAAGGCGGACAACTACTTAACACAGTTTATTTAGCTCGAGAAGGCGATACGATTGATTCGGTCAGCGACAAACTTTTTGGCGAAAACAAAGTCAAACAAATGAAAAAAGCTAATCCCGCACTCAAGGCAAATCTGAATGCTGGTGACAAGGTTTATTTCAACTCTCCTAATCGTGCAGATGATGCTGAAAAAATGATGACGGTGTATGAAGATCAAGGACTCCCCGCTACAACCTACACTTCCAAAGACGGCGACACTTTGAAATCTTTGGCAATGGAGTGGTACGGTTCTGAAGGTTCATTTAAAGAAATTTACGCGATCAACAAAAACTTAAGTTCAACCACTGAACTTCCTGCTGGCACTGATTTACAGTACTGGCCTGCTTCAGTAAATATTGTGGCTTACGCTAAAAAAGATGCCGGCACGCAAGTGGCTGACAATGGAGCGCCTCCCGCAATTCCTGAGCCTGCGCCAGCAGCAGCGAACACTGCGCCAATGACTCCACCTCCTGTTCCTAACATGGCACAAAATCAAATGCCTCCTTCACCAAACAATGGAATGCCTGGAGCCGGCACCATGAACAACGGCATGAATCCTCCGCCACCGCCACCTGATTTGAATGCTCCCGCGTTTCCACCCCCTCCTTCAGCAATGAAGAAAAAGGCAATGCCAGCTGAAGCAGTGGATAAAGACACCATCATGTACGCAGTGGCCGCAGGGATTCTTTTGATCGGCGGCGGAACTCTCGTCGCGATTCGTAGAAGAAGCGCTAAACGAAACCAAGGAATCACCCAAGTCTAAAGAGTGGCTAGTTCGTCCAAAGGACCACCATTTTTAATAGATATGAATTAAAATAAAAACCCCCGGAGAGATCCAGGGGTTTTTTATTAGCTGAATTTAAAATTTTAGATCAGGCGACTTTACTCAAAATATTTTCGAGCAAATCCTTGGTAGAAGAATTTTTTTCCGTGGCGAAATAAATAAGATCATCTACGATTTGCAAATCGCGGTTGTTGAAGTGATTAAACTTCACGCCAATTCCGCGGTCGCCAATCCAAACAACCTGGGCGGCAACTTTTCGCTCTCGGCCGCTTACTTTGAAAAACACGTTGATTTTTTCTGAGAGTTTGAGCGGAATGTCAGTTCTGATCATTGCACCCGATGTTGAAATATTCTTAATGGTAGCTTTGTTGAAATCTCGCGCGTAGTTGCACTTGAAATCAAGATCGACTTCCACACTAAATCTCTGCGCTCTTTGTTCTTCTGTTTCCATTACCCATCCCTTTCTTTACATTATAGTTTTCGGATGGGGGTGGAGAAGACTTAACGGGAAACGTCAATATTTTGACCTTCAGAACCAACGTCGAGTATTTTAAGTCAAATGTGGCTGTTACAGCTTACTGGAAATACATCGCTTCGATGTGGTTTTCATACTCGTTCACGCAATTAATAGATGAGTTAGGATCTTTGGTAAATGCTTCTAGTTTCTCGTAAACCCCATGAGCGTCAATTCGGCTGACGTGCTGGCGATTGATTTGCTCGGTCACTAGGACTGCCGCTTCAAAACCATCAAAGTGTGCCTTCGCGTAGCTACCATCCATTGTCACAGATTGGGTTTGATTCAAAACATAATTTACAGGTGCAGTTACAGGAAATAAAGACTGACCTAATTGATAGTTTGGATCAAATCCGGAACTTGAACGAGCCGTAGATTGGCTAGAAACTTCGTTTGCGGAAACAGATTCTCGACGAGCTTCTTTGGCATCATGATCATACACGCCGCCGGCACTTAGAACGGCGTTGATATATTCGGCAGAGAGAGTTCCAAAAGCATCGAATCCGCCAATTTTAATATTTTGTCCATCGGCCAAAGTGTAGGTTGCTCCGCTGGGAGTCATCTTTGCAAAATTCTGCGTAGCCATTGATTGACCATTTTGTGCAGCAGAATTATTCAGGGGAACAGGTGTTCCTTGCAATCCAGTGTTAGAATTAACCGTTCCTGTAGGGGATGCAACGCCTGCGGCAGGTGTGATGGCGCCGGATCTCTTGATGCCTCCAAAGTCTTTGATACTGACAACGAGAATCCCGTTGGCATCAAAGGTCAGTTTCATATCCATGTTTTGTTTCATTCCCATTGTAGGAATAGATTTTTTAGCGAAATCTTTCATACATGACATTTTCAAAACTTCAGAAGAGACTCTTCCATCAATCAAGCGAAGCTCTCGGTTGATAATTCGACCTTGAACTATGTCGAAAGACAAAGGATTGTTTTGATTGTTCCTGGCGAGCTGCTGAGCTGCTAACTGCTGAGCATTCAGATTTGTGTTCGGAGTATTTCCGCCGCCGCTTCCGCTTCCACTTCCGCAGCCCGCGAGGGACAAAGATAATGTGGCAAGTGCAGCTAATGTTGATTTGTTTTTTAAGACCTTCATGGGGCCACTCCTCCGAGTACAAGTTTCTAAAACATGGGTTTTCGAACTCTATCAATTCAATAAACGCGCCTAGTTTGAGAGCTTTCAATTAGATCTGGACTACCGGAATCGCTTGACCAGCGCCAGTTTTGCGCCTTAGCTTTGAAATGTACCGAGAAACGTCACCCGAGATTTGTCATTGACTTTGTGCAGAAACGACGTAATCTAGGCTCATATCAACCGCCGTTAGCAAAGCTTTTGGCTCAAAAACGATTTAAACCCCTCTTAAGGTAATTGACTTAAAGAAACCCCACCCCAAGAAAACCAAATGATTTCCACTAAGGAGCAAATTCACTCATGAATCTGAGAGAACTCAAAGACAAGAAGATTGGCGAACTCAACGAACTCGCAAAACAAATGGGCATTGAAAATGGAGCAGGGCTAAGACGCCAAGATCTAATTTTCGAAATCCTTAAAAAACAATCTGAAAAAGGCGAGATCTTTGGCGAAGGTGTTCTGGAAATTCTGCCTGACGGTTTCGGTTTCTTAAGAGCTCCCGATTATAATTATCTTCCAGGTCCTGATGATATTTACGTTTCCCCCTCGCAAATCAGACGTTTCAATCTAAGAACTGGAGATACCGTCTCTGGTGCAATCAGACCTCCTAAAGAGGGCGAACGTTACTTTGCTCTTCTTAAAGTCGACATTCTCAATCATGAGGAGCCAGAGAAAGCTCGCGATAAGATTCTTTTTGATAACTTGACCCCGCTTTATCCTCAAGAGCGAATCAATCTCGAATTCAAACCAAACAATTATTCTACTCGTATCTTGGATCTCTTTGTTCCAATGGGACTTGGTCAGCGAGCGCTTATTGTTGCTCCCCCAAGAACTGGTAAAACAATGTTGCTTCAGGACATTGCCAATGCGATTTCCGCCAATCACCCAGACATTGTTTTGATTGTTCTTTTGATCGACGAGCGCCCTGAGGAAGTCACGGACATGCAGCGAAGCGTCAAGGGCGAAGTCATTAGCTCTACCTTTGATGAACCAGCCACGCGTCACGTGCAAGTGGCAGAGATGGTCATTGAAAAGGCCAAGCGACTTGTCGAACATAAAAAAGACGTCGTTATTTTGCTAGACTCTATTACCCGTTTGGCAAGAGCTTACAATACCGTTGTTCCTCCCTCTGGAAAGATTCTTTCCGGCGGTGTGGATTCAAACGCTCTTCATAAACCCAAGCGCTTCTTCGGAGCAGCTCGGAATATTGAAGAAGGCGGCAGCCTGACGATCATTGCTACGGCTTTAATCGACACTGGATCCCGAATGGACGAAGTCATTTTTGAAGAGTTTAAAGGAACAGGTAACTCTGAAGTTCACTTGGATCGTAAGCTCATGGAAAAACGAATTTTCCCCTGCATGGATATCAACAAATCCGGCACACGAAAAGAAGATCTGCTTCTTGGAAAAGAACTGGTCAGCAAGGTCTGGATTCTCCGCAAGGTTCTCCAGCCCATGAATCCAGTGGATAGCATGGAATTTTTATTAGATAAAGTTGGGAAAACAAAGACGAATATGGAATTCATGGGGAGCATGAACACATAAAAGTCTTGCCAAAGGGCATATAGTTCCCATATATAGACAAGGTTCAAAACATACATAGAAGAAAGTTTTTGGAGGATTGTTATGAAAGCTGGAATTCACCCCGAATATTTTAAAGGAAAAGCTACCTGCGTTTGCGGTAACGTCTTTGAAATTGGTTCTACCAAGAAAGAAATGCAGCTGGATATCTGTTCTAACTGCCATCCTTTCTTCACCGGTAAACACAAATTAATCGATACAGAGGGACGCATTGAGCGTTTCCGTAAGAAATACGCTGCTGCCGCTATCACGAAGTAGTTTTTCGATTTTTAACAAATTAAGAGAGCCTTTGCCTATAATTGAGTGCAAAGGCTTTTTTATTTTTAAGGACACCATTGTTTAAAAAACTGGATGAAGTTGAAGCTAAGTTTGTTGAGTTGGGAAATCTCCTCACTGATGAGAAAACTTTGTCCGATAACAAACGCTATATGTCTTTGATGAAAGAATATTCATCGCTTCAGGAGTTGGTTGGAACTTATCGCGAGTATAAGAAAGTTAAGTCCGAGTTCGATTCAACAAAGCACATTTTAGATACTGAAAAAGATCCTGAACTCTCCGAAATGGCTAAAGCTGAACTGCCAGGTTTAGAAAAAGACACGCAAGCCGTAGAAGCTCGCCTTAAAATTTTGCTACTGCCTAAAGATCCAAATGACGACAAAAATATATTTATTGAAATCAGAGCCGGTGCCGGCGGAGACGAAGCTGCACTTTTTGTGGAACAGCTTTTCATGATGTATTCAAAATATGCCGCACAAAATGGTTGGCGAGTGGAGATGATTACTCTGTCTCCCGGTAACATGGGTGGATTTAAAGAAGTTATCGCCGAGATTCAGGGGCAAAAAGTTTTCAGTAAATTAAAATATGAGAGCGGTGTTCACCGTGTCCAACGTGTCCCTAAAACAGAAACGCAAGGACGCATTCATACTTCCACGGTGACGGTTGCGGTGTTGCCTGAGGCAGATGAAGTCGATGTGAAAGTGAATGCAATAGATTTAAAAATTGACGTTTTCAGAAGTGGTGGGCCGGGCGGACAAAGCGTTAACACAACAGATTCCGCAGTGCGAATCACTCATATCCCAAGCGGCTTGGTGGTTGTCTGCCAAGATGAAAAATCTCAAATAAAAAACAAAGCTAAGGCCCTTAAAGTTTTGTACGCCAGGCTGTACGAGGCTGAAATGCTACGCCAACAAAATGCTTTGAGTGCTCAACGTAAAGGGCAAATTGGAACGGGCGATCGTAGTGAGCGAATCAGAACCTTTAATTTTCCACAAGGTCGCGTGACGGATCATCGCATCGGGCTGACACTGTATCAAATTGACAAAATTGTTGCCGGAAACCTAGACGAAGTCATTCAGCCTTTAATCATGCACTATCAAACGGAGGCCCTGAAAAGCCAATGATAAATAAACCCCTGACAGCGCTTGTAAAAATTTGGTCGGTAAAAGAAATTCTCCTTTGGACCACAGAACATTTTACCGCGAAGAAAATTTCTTCAGCTCGGTTAGATGCCGAACTTTTAATCAGTTTCGCCCTTAAATGTAAACGCATTGATATTTACCTCAGATTTGATCAGCCTTTGAAACCCGAGGAACTCACGCAACTTCGAGAATTTATAAAACGTCGCGCAAGTTTTGAACCCATCGCTTATATTTTAGGCACGCAGGAATTTTACGGCAGACCTTTTGTCGTTGGTTCTGGTTGTTTGATCCCCAGACCGGAAACTGAGCATTTGATTGATGAAGCCATTGCGATTGCCGAAAATAGAACTTTCACCGAAGATGGCGATCCACAAAGTACAGACATTCCAAAAGGTTTTAAAATACTAGATGTGGCAACGGGATCGGGATGTATTGCTGCCACGCTGGCATTGGAAATTCCCGATTGTGAGTTGACTGCACTGGATATTTCGGAAGAAGCATTAAAGTATGCCCGAGCAAATTTCGCAACGCTCGCTAGCGAAGCTTCAAAAATTTCAACTGTGTGTGCGGACTTTGCAGTATGGGCCCAAAAGCATGACCACAAGCTTGAAGACAAATTTGATCTTATTGTTTCAAACCCCCCTTACATTTCAAAAAATGCACAGCTCATGCCAGATGTCGGAAATTTTGAGCCTGCACTCGCGCTTTTTGGTGGGGATGATGGGATTGAGATAGTTCAAAAATGGCTGCCGCAAATGATTGGCTTACTGAAAGACAACGGGATCATTCTTTCTGAAATTGGTTTTGATCAGAAGGAAAAAGTTTCAGAAATTCTTAATCATTGGATTTCCACAAACCTACAAGAGAAAATTAACTTCAGTTTCATCAAAGATTATTCCAGCAGAGATCGAATTGTTAAAATATCGAAATCGAGCTTAAACAGTTAAAGGACTTTTCTATGGATAGTATACTTGTCGAAGGCGGAATCAAACTTAAGGGAAAAGTCAAAGTGAGTGGCGCAAAAAATTCGGCGCTGCCACTTTTATTTTCTACATTGTTAACTTCTGGAACACACAAATTTAGCAACGTACCTAAGCTAAAAGATATTGAATCCACAATTGAACTTCTTAAGAGCTTACAGTGCGAGGCAAATTTTACTGGCAATGAGCTAACCATAGAAGTGAAGCCATCGCAGAAACAAGAAGCTCATTATGATTTGGTTCGGAAAATGCGCGCTAGTGTTCTCTGCTTAGGGCCCCTGCTTTCCCGTTACGGATATGCACGCGTGAGTTTGCCTGGTGGTTGTGCCATTGGTGCAAGACCAATAAATTTGCATATCGATGCTATGGAGCGAATGGGCGCAACAATTAAAATTGACGAAGGTTATGTCGAAGCAACAGTTCGTAAAAGTGTAGAAAATCCTCAAGGTAAACTCCAAGGTGTAAAAATTAAGTTCGATGGCGTGACAGTGACGGGTACAGAAAACGTCATGATGGCGGCGGTATTGGCTGAAGGTGAAACTATTCTAGAGAATGCGGCAAGGGAGCCAGAGGTTGTAGACCTTGCCGTTTATTTGAAAAAAATGGGAGCAAATATTTCCGGTGAAGGAACAAACACAATTAAGATTGTCGGTGTTCATTCACTCAAAGCCTCTTCTCATCAGGTTATGCCCGATCGCATCGAGGCCGGAACACTATTGATTGCGGGTGCAATCACTGGCGGAGAAGTTGAAGTCGAATCTGTCCAACCAGTTTTGATTCAAGCACTTATTGATAAAATGATTGAAGCAGGATTTAAAATCACCACGACTGAAAATAGCGTGAAGGTCCATGCCTCTTCAGGATGGAAAGCCGTGGATGTGACCACAGATCCCTATCCAGGTTTTGCGACTGATCTTCAGGCTCAATTCATGGTGTTGATGGCTGTAGCCAATGGGACGAGTACTATTTCTGAAACAATTTTTGAAAATCGATTTATGCACGTGACTGAACTTTTGCGTTTAGGTGCAGATATTGTTTCTAAGGCTCGAGTAGCCGTGGTGAAAGGGAAACCCGGTGGTCTCAAGGGAGCGCCCGTTATGGCGACGGACTTGAGAGCAAGTGCTTGCCTAGTTCTCGCCGGACTAGTGGCTACAGGAAAAACTAAAGTGAATCGTATTTATCATTTGGATCGTGGCTACGAGAAATTAGAAGAAAAATTAAAATCACTCGGTGCGAAAATTTCTAGAGTTCATGAGTAGCTCGTTATGAAAAGCATTACTCACTTTCGGAACCTGCTTTTCTTAATTTTGCTTTTCCCTTCTTTTGCTCTATCAGCTCGTAAAATTCCATTGCTGTTTGTTTTTTATGATGCCGGAGAAACTCTCGCTTTTCAGCCAGTTCTAAAACAACTCGATCATGATCATGTGGAATATCGCGCATTGGTGATGGCCACTTCCCGAAACCTGTTTCCGAGTTCAAAGGAAGTTATTGATCTTGTCAAAGACTGCGGTGTTTCCAAAGAAATTAATGATGGGCAATGGACACAGGAGCGATCTTTAGGTTTAGAAGATTTATCAAAAGTTAAGAATTGTGTTTCCCCTAAAATTTTGGTTTCAGGAATGATTTCCGAGGCACAAAGACAGATTGCTCTCACATTTAAAAATTCGTCAAAAACGATTGGGTACTCTGATAGTCTTTCTTATATCGAGCCCGAAACTTTCACTTCGAAATATCTCAGTAGCTTTTCTGAAATCTGGATGCCTTCAAGTTTGCAAGTGACGCAATTTCGAAAATTATATCCTCAAATTCCTGTTATAGCCGTTGGGCAACCCACAACGGAAGTGTGGGGTTTCGAGAAAATTGATAAAGCCGCAATCATCAAAGAGCTGCCGAAGTATAATAAAAATTTAAAAACTATTCTCTACGCTGGTGGATACGGAGATGATTATTACAAGGCTTTTGAACTCTTTGTAAAAGCAACGTTAGACCAGAAAAATTATAATATTTTTGTATCGCTTCATCCAAAAGGAGATGGATCTATCGAGCGCAGGATTTTGGCAAAGTACAAAAGTAATCCGATTTTAATTCTCTCCAAGTCTTTAAAAACGAGAGAAGTCGCCATGCTTGCGGACGTGATTGTAAGCCAAAGCTCCACCGTTGGAACGCAAGCTGTTTTCATGAAAAAGCGCTCTATCTTTTTTGATGTTCCTGGATCAAAATATTCTGCGTTTGTGATCGATAGCGGTTTGGCGGAGCGAGTCTCCAGCGAACAAGATTTTAAAAGCTCTTTAGCTCAAAGTTTTTCTGGCGATTCAAATTTGGATTATTCGGAAGTTTTAAAACAGTTAGGATTGCCAGCTCATTCAACTCTGATTATCTCCAAACTGTTAAAGAAAAAAATCAATTCTCTATGATTTTAATGAAGACGTCCCTGCAGTAATCCGGAAGCACTGCTTTATGTCGATTTAAAAAATGACCCACTGTTTTTTCCGAGATCACGCCCGTTTTTAAATTAAAAATTCTTTGTTTTCTGATTCCATAATCAGCGGTTGTATGCTCGTTAAGCACAAGTGTGAATGGCTCCGCTTCTTTGAATAGGCGTCGACTAGCGGCGATCGCTTGAGGAAGTGCATCTTGAATCAGACGAGGATCATTTGTATTTATATGATCACGCTCAATTTCCTGCCAATGTAATTTCTGTAAATATTCATGATTGATATATATTTGACGTTTGCTTCTAATCTCAGAAGCTAAAGCAATATACTTGTAGAAATTTTCGCGGCTGATGTCATTCTGTTTTGCCCATGCAAGGCCTACCTGAATCACGTGCATGTATTCTTCAATAAAGAATTTTCGGGTGTCGCTATCCGGAATATCTGGCGAAAGCAAAGAATCCAAATATGAAGACATTGTAGATTCATCGAAAGTACTTTGTAATATGAAAAGGTGAGAGGCGGTCACCGTGAGGAGATGGCGAATATCAAAATATCCCGTCCGCCCTGGGTAATACTCTCTGTTTATATAATTATCATTTCCAGCTGCAGCTAAACGATAAAAGGTATCTCCTATGAAACTTGAATGATCTTTTAACATTTCGGATGGCATTCCAAATTGGCTTTGAAACTGCGCATACATTTCAGTTTTAGCCGCATTGTTAAAAACTAGCTCTAAGCGTTTTTTATCGAGCAAATGAGGGAGGCGTTGACGAACGGATTTCCACAACCCGGTCAACGCTCTTTTGTAGTCAGCATTTAGTCCGTTATAATCCCAGCGCGGTGTCACGGCAACGGATGCATATCCGTCCAGTCCCACGAACCAACCAAAATCAATAATGCGGCCATTCATTCCAATATTTGAGGCCGTGATACCGCCGCTGTATAGTCTGTTGGCGTAAGCAAAGCCCGCGGATTTTCCCATTTGCACATATAAATTCGTAAAAAAATCGTCTAACCCTGGCGGAGTTTTATTTTCAAAATATTGATGTATGATTTCATCCACTCGGTTTTTTTCTTTTTTTCGAGCGCGTCCCGTGAGATTTTCATTCTCTATAAAATGGGCCGGCCGGACTTCATCTGCTCTGACAATGATGGCGCGATTTTCAAAAATTTTGCCAATCTTAACTTTTGTTCCAGTCTTAATTAAAATCCCAACTCGATTGGCGCCTTGTGGAAACTCGTTGTGTGCCACCTGAGATTTTAATGTTTCGATTATTCCTTCTTGTAATGTGACCGCGCCAACATGGAATTTATTTGTATCATTTGCTTTGTGGGCCTTAGACAACATCGAAGTTGGTCCGGCACCTTTGATCTGAAATGTTTCGGACGTGACAACTCTTCCGCTTCCATAGTTGTAGCCAATGAGATCACCACCATAAAAATCGGAATAAAAAGTTTTAGTCTCGGAAGTGTAAGCGCTTTCGACTTCACCTTTCATCGGAATGGCATAGGCGTATTTGTCGTATAGCTTTTCTAAGGTGAGAGTTTCCAGATTCCAACCCTGTTCGACTAACCAATCAAAATCCACATAAAGTAAAACCGGGTTTGCGAGCTTGCGAAGTGTTTCCGGACGATACGTGGCCGCGCCAAGAATGCGAGCGTTGTCCGGAAGATTTTCTGGGGTAGCCTCATTTGCTAGTGAGACATCACTAGAGAACGCCAAGAGTCCTAAGAACAAAATCGGAAAAATTCGAATCATTTATTTCAGCAGTGCGAAAAACATACCTCGCGGAGATCATCTAGGTTTGAGCCCAAGCTCAAAACTTGCTCATGAAGATTGCTTTGTTGAAAATAAGACAAAAAAAAGAGCAGATCGGGGGAGGGGGTGATCTGCTCTACATAGAGGGGGACTTGAATTTGCTCCTCACTTCGTTTCATCAATAGAGGCTGCTTTAGTGCCTTCAATGAAGCTTAGTGATTAGCTGTGAGCAAAACAGAGTTCAAAACTTTTGTTGATGATGCATGAGCCATAAATCCTGAAAACAGGAGAACCGCCACTACATAAATTAAGATCAACAATTTTTTTGACATCATATTTTACTCTCTCGCCACTATAGCAATCGATGTGCCAGAAAGCGTCACGATTTAAAACTTCAGATGAAACAAGGACTTCAGGAGATGACAACGCGCTAAGCCATATGGTACGCATTTGGAACTAACCCTTTTTTAGTCTCAGAATGGAACTATATGGATTGTCTCTTCTGTAAAATTGTGGCGGGTCAACTCCCGGCGACCAAGATATTTGAAAATGAAAAGATACTTGGGTTTAAAGATATTCAACCTAAGGCGGATGTTCATTATCTCTTTGTTACTAAAGAGCATTTTCATTCGTTGGCCGATATTCCAGCAGAAAAAATGTCGATCATGACAGATCTATTTCTAGCGGTGAAAGACGTTACCGAAAAAGACAATCTTGTGAATCAAGGTTATAAAACCGTGATCCACACTGGTGCTGGTGGCGGTCAGATCGTTTTTCATTTGCATGTGCATTTGCTTTCAAACGGAAAACTCTAGACTCGACCCGGCCAAAGCCCAGTCTGGATCTGCGTTTGCGGGCGACATGCATCTTCTCTAAAAGCCGCTGATCCCGTAGACTTAAATACATGACATCACAAAACAAAAGATGGATTTTCCGGATGGCGTCCGGGCACATCTATGGACCTTTCGATAAAAATAAAATTTCCGAGTTATTATTGAAGGGCGTCCTGACTGGAGAGGAAGAAGCCTCGGAGTATCCAGCGGGCGATTGGGAATCATTTTCTCACGCGGCAGAACTCACTGAAATTTTCATGCAAGTTCTATCTCAAGGGTCCAATCCATCGAAAAAGAATAAAATAAAACCTTCGGGTGAGTTGCCTCCAATTGTTTCCGAGAATAAAGAGGAAATCAAAGTTCCACTCGAGCGGGGAACCGTAAAATCAAAAATATTAAAGGCCGTTCCTCCATTATCTGCGCAAAAATCAACAACCGAGTTCAATGAAAAAAGACGAAAAAAATCTAATCACAAACAAAACTTTATACCCCTGCTTATTATTGGAGCTGCTATTGCGCTTTTTGTGGTCGGACTTACCCATAAACGTGTGGTGACCGGTCATTCTCTAAATCTCATCAGTCCTCAACCAAAAGAAAAAAGTGATGCTAATAAATCCAGAGAACAGTTCAAAATCGGCTGGGGAGCTTTTTATAAAGACACATTTTTAAATTATATTAAGGCCGAAGAATTTTACGTGCGTGCGGTGGAAGAATCTCCGGGCAACGTCGATGCCATTGTAATGCTCCTTCTCACTGACTATGAACTCTGGCCCTTCGTGCGACAAGACAGTCATGATCAAGCGGTCATCCAGTGGCTTTTACAAGCGGCTTCGAGAGCTGATCTTTATGGTCAGAAACGAGCGCTCGCCACCGCCATTGCGGATACTCTTTTGAGTTACGATGTGAACTCAAAATCTCAAATTGATTCGGGTTTAATTGCAGATCCAACTGAGGGAAGATTTTACGAATTAAAAGCGCAGAATTTCTATAATTCTGCTGATTATGATCAGGCGCGAAATTATTTCGAAAAAGCGGCGACCCTTTTGCCTTACTGGGTGAAGCCTCAATACATGTTAGGAGTTTGTTACAGCAAGCTTGGTCAAGCTTCCCAGGCAAAAGCATATTTAAATAAAGCGTTGGAGATGAATCCCAACCATTCGGGTGCTCGCTTAGAAATGGGAGTAGTTGAAGAAATTTATTTCAATCATTCTGAGAAAGCGAAAGAAGATCTAATTTTAGCTTTTGAGTCACCGGAAAAACTTTTACCCCAAACAGAAGCTCGCGGGCGTGTGGTGCTTGCGCAAATTTATAAAAAATCCGGAGACGATTTAGCAGCTCTTAAACAAGCCTCGTTGGCATATGCGCTTAATCCAAGTGATCCTGCCCTTAGGGATTTAGTACGAAAAATGGGTGGAGATTTTAATCAAATTAGGAGTTCTAGCAACGACAAACAATACATGCAGCTCGGTGAAGAATATTGGCGCATGAAGAATTACCTCGCTTCGCAAGCACAATTCAAAGCCGCCTTCGAAGCAAATTCCGGAAATGCCACAGCGGCTATGCGAGCTGGAGAATCTCTCTGGCGTTTACATCAACCGCAAGAAGCAATCGATTATTTGCAAAAGGCAATCAGCGCAGATCCGAAATTAGTTTCTGCCTACGTTAAGCTCACTGATTATAAAACCACCCTCTATAATTTTGAAGGCGCTGCAGATACTCTTGAGCAAGGATTCAAAGCTAATCCCAGAAATTATGAAATTTTAAGAGCCTACGGCTTATTTTATTACAGACGCGGAGATTTCACTGCGGCTGAGAGTTATGTGCAACGAGCACTACAAAGTTATGAGACTGATGTTTTAGGAAACCAGTTGATGGCAAAAATCTTACTCGGCAAAAAAAATGTTGTTAAAGCTGAAGAATACGCCAAGCGTGCCGTCCAACTTGATCCTAGAAATGCCGAAGCTCAGGTGACTTTCGGGAAGATCAGAGCGACTTTTGAAGGAGTGGCTAATGCCGTCGGATTTTTTCAGGATCTCATTAACACCTATCCTTCAACTATCGAATATCGAATTGGATTGAGCGAAGTTTACATTCAAGACGAACAATATGATGAAGCCAAAAAAGTTCTGAACCAAGTCGTTCAATATGATCCCAATAACAAAGAAGCTTTTCTCTTGTTGGGTGATGCGAATTATTTCAACCGCAATGGTGATGGGGCACTCCAAGCATATTTATCGGCTGCCCGCATAGACCCTAGTGATCCAGCAGGACTTTTTAGATCTGGGGAAGTTTACACCAAGGCAGGAAAATATCAGGAAGCGGTCAAACAATTTCAATTGGTGGCAAGGATCAATCCCAAATTTCCGTTGACCCATTACAATCTCGCTAAAGTGTATTTTAAGTCCGGTACTGGGGATCTTGCTCTCAAAGAATTAAAAGAGGAAGAGCGTCTCAATCCGCGGTTAGCCGATCCTTGGGAACTTTCAGGGGACATCAATCTCACTTTGCGAAAATATCAGCAAGCCGCGCAAGATTATCAAAGAGCTTCAGAACTAAAACCACAGACGGCAAATATTTACGTGAAGCAGGCCAAAGCCTATCATGGAGCCGGCGCACTTGATTCAGCGTTAGCGATGCTGCGATTAGCTGAAGCTAAGGAGTCTGGGTTTGCGGAAATTTATCGTGAGCAAGGCTATATTTTCGAACAAAAAGGAATGGCCGGCGAAGCTGTTGGAAGTTTCCAACAATACTTGCGCCTAGACCCAAATCCACCTGACAAAGCTGTAATTTTAGATAAAATGAAAGATCTGGAATAAGGGGAAATATGATTAAAAAAATGCAAGGACGACTCAAAGAATCAAGTAGAGGTTTTGGCCTATTGCTCGCTAAGACGATCTCCGGAATATTATTGGGACTGACTCTGGCACTTGTGCTGAAGGGTTTCTTCTCGATGGCTACATTTGCTTTTATATTTGTGATTGTGGCTATGACTGGCGCATTCGTGAAATTAAGTCAAAAGTGGAAATTCACAGGAGTTGTTCTGTTTAATTTGTTTTGTGTCATGACCGCAATGCTGCTAAGAATGTACATTCTTATCGCTCCCGGCGAATAATCAGAGGATGTATGATCGATCTTAAAGCATTAGCCGCCGACCCCGAAAAATATAAAAAAGCCCTTTCTGCTCGCGGTGGCGATCTTTCTGAAGTGGACAAGGTTCTTGCCGCAAACAATGAGCGCAAGAAAACCATACAAAGTGCCGAAGAATTAAAAGCAAAGCAAAATAAAGTCACCGAACAAATTGCTAAAATTAAAAAAGAAAAAGGCGATGCATCTCACCTTTTAGATGAGATGAAAGCCATGGTTCAAGAAGTGAAGCGCCAAGAAGGTTTGGCTACTTTGATAGACGCCGAAGTTCGTGAGCTAGCACTTCGTTTACCGAACTATCTTCACGAAAGTGTTCCGGTTGGTGATTCAGCCACTGCAAATAAAGAAGTTAGAAAATGGGGCGAACCTGGAAAATTTCCCTTCAAACCCAAAGAGCATTGGGAAATCGGTGAAGATCTAAAAATCCTCGATTTCGAACGAGCCGCAAAAGTCACGGGAGCAAGATTTACCTTTGTCCGTGGATATGGCGCAAGTGTTGAACGAGCGCTTATCAATTTTATGCTCGATCAACACATTGGTAAAAACGGCTACGAAGAAATGATTCCGCCTTTAATGGTGAATAATGCATCGATGGTGGGCACCTCCCAACTTCCAAAATTCGGCGAAGATCTTTTCCATCTCAAATCGCCAGACTACATGCTTATCCCTACCTCTGAAGTTCCTGTCACAAATTTCTATCGCGATGAAACATTGAATGAAGATCAACTTCCGATTGCCTTTGCCGCTTACAGCCCTTGCTTTCGTGCAGAAGCGGGAACTTATGGAAAAGACACCAAGGGATTGATTCGCCAACATCAGTTTAATAAAGTTGAAATTGTGCGTTTCGCTCATCCTGCAACTTCATATGAACAGCACGAACTTTTAACATCACATGCGGAAAATATTCTGAAAGCACTTGAGCTCCCGTATCGCACGATGATTTTATGTTCTGGAGATATTGGCTTTGGTTCGGCAAAAACTTATGATTTAGAAGTTTGGCTTCCTGGGCAAAATACTTATCGCGAAATTTCTAGCTGCAGCAATTTTGAAGATTTCCAAGCCCGTCGCGCGAATATTCGATTCAAACCAAAAGCTGGTGGTAAACCAGAATTTGTTCACACGTTGAACGGATCAGGATTGGCTGTAGGAAGAACGCTTGTTGCGATTTTAGAAAACTTCCAACAAGAAGATGGAAGTGTTTTGATTCCTGAAGTACTTAGAAAATATTGCGGATTTGATAAAATTCCAAAAGAGATAACTAGAGGCCTGAAGTAATGCCAAAATTTTTTGCAACCGTTCCCCGCGGACTCGAAAGAGTTCTCACTAAAGAATTAGAAAAATTAGGATTAAAAACATTTCCTGGTATCGCAGGAGTTGGATTCGAAGGAAGTTGGGCTGACTGTTATAAGGCCAACGTGGAAGTTGTTTCCGCCTCTCGCATTCTTTATCCCGTTTTAGATTTTCCAGCTTATGAGCCTGACCAGGTTTATCACAACATGCTCAAGCATGATTGGACCAAGTATATCAACGTCGATCAAACGATGGCGATGGACTCAAGTGTGCGTGATAGCGTGATCAGAGATTTGCGGATCGTGGCTTTGAAAGCTAAAGATGCCGTTGCCGATCAGTTCCGTAAAAAATTTGGTGAACGTCCAAACGTGGACACCGAAAATCCCGACATGCAAATTTCCCTACGATTAGTAAAAAACGTCTGCACAGTTTCACTCGACACTTCCGGTGGTTCACTGCATTTGCGTGGTTACCGGGACCGCGGAGCTTCTGCACCACTCAAAGAAAATCTCGCTGCAGCTCTCGTTAAAATGACAGGTTGGAATGGCAAGAGTGCGCTCATGGATCCCATGTGTGGATCGGGCACCTTTTGTATTGAAGCAGGACTCATGGCGCTCAATCGTCCTCCCGGAATATTTCGTAGTCGCTTTGGTTTTCAAAAATGGAAGACCTACCAAAAAGATGCATTCCAAAAAATCTCCGAGGAAATTGGCGCGCGTGAACTCTCCGACGTCCCATTTAGAATTTACGGATCGGACAATGATGGACGTGCTCTTGCGGCAGCTAGAGCGAACGCCGCCAATGCTGAAACTGAAATTGTCACTTTGTTTAAGCAGCAAGACATTTTGGAATTCCGGCCCGCGCCCGAACCGGGAATTATTATTGTCAATCCACCCTATGGTGAAAGACTCGGGAGCCAAGAGGCACTCATTCCTTTGTACAATAATTTAGGCAAGGTGCTGAGCGAGAATTTCAAAGGCAAGGGGTGGCGCTTTTTCACCTTAGCCAGTGACCCTCATTTGGCCGAAGTTTTGATCAAAGCCATCGATCAAAAACCTGCTGAACGCCACCGCGTCTTCAACGGCGCCATTGAATGCCAATTCATTGGCTTCGATATTTAGTAATAGTGGCTCCAAATTACCAGCGGCATGTAGATGGAATACGATGCTGGGCAGTTTTAGCAGTTCTTATATTTCACGGGTTTCCTCACGCGCTTCCGGGTGGATTTGTGGGCGTCGACGTATTTTTTGTCATCTCAGGTTATTTGATTTCTGGAATTATTTTTCGAGAGCTGGAAGCAGGAATTTTTCATTTCTCGACTTTTTACGCTCGAAGATTCCGAAGGCTACTTCCTGCTTTCTTAATCATGACATTGACTGTTTCCGCAGTCAGTTATTTTATTTTTCTCCCTGATGAGATGGCTTCCTTCGGAAAACATCTTATGGGTGCTGCTAGTTTCATGACTAACCTTCTCTTGTGGAAAGAAGCTGGATATTTTGATCATAGTGCCAATACAAAACCTTTTCTTCATCTTTGGTCGCTAGGTGTAGAAGAACAATTTTATCTTTTTTGGCCGCTTTTTCTTTTCCTAACTTATAAAATTTGGAATCGTCTTCCTAAGGTCCCGATTATAGTTTTTCTCGTCGCATCTTTGATTTTAAATGTCACTCAGATAAATCATGACGCTTCTTCAGTATTTTTTGGCATGACCACGCGCCTCTGGCAATTTGCAGCCGGTTCACTCTTAATTTTTATTCCATCTCGAAAAGTTCATCTCGAAAATATAAAATTAAAAATTGTTTATGAATTTCTGGCACTCGTAGGAATTTTATCGATTCTCATTACATGCGTGAAATATTCTGAAAAATTATCTTATCCTGGATGGTGGGCTCTTGTTCCAACTATAAGCACTGCACTTCTGATATATTTTGGAGGTCATTCTAAAATATGTAAAATAATATTAGAGAATTCTTTGGCTGTAGGTATTGGACTTATTAGCTATCCGCTTTACCTCTGGCATTGGCCTCTGCTTTCAATACTACACATCACGGAAGTGAGTCAGATTTCTAATTTTCAGATAACGTGCGCCTTGATTTTATCTTTTGTTTTGGCTTTTGTGACTTACAGATTTATTGAGAAGCCAATTCAAAGCAAATTAAATTTTAAGGACAATAAAAAGCTGAGCCAAAAAACTGTTGGATTTTCATTGGCTCTTTTATCAGTGGTATTTTTAATAGGTTTTACCACCTATGAAAATGAAGGATTCCCGTACAGGTTAGAATCAAACGGCTTGAGTAAAATGAGTTTTTTAGATCCTCACGATATTCTTACCAAGCGAAATAAAAACTTTGGTTGCCCTTCAGAGCTTAAAAATCTTCCTTTCGGATTTTGTAGACAGAAATTAAATGTTAGCCCTGATACAGCTGTATGGGGTGACAGTTTAAGTTTAGCCATACAATTGGGATTTGAGCATTACGGGCATTTCCCTTTGCTTTTAGAACAGAGCGGATGTCCCACACTAGCAAACGTGCAATTGAAATACACATCCATGCCTGAATTTTGTGTTGTTTCTAACGAAGAAATAATGAATTATCTTTTGCAGAACGAGAATATCAAAACGGTGATAATGGTAACGCTAGGTGCGCCATATATCACGGGTGTAAGGCGGGGAAATCCGACTGGCTTTACGATCCAAAAAAATAACGAAAGTTTCAAAAATTTAGGCGAAGCATATGAATATGGATTAAATAAAAGTCTGCGACGTCTCACCGATGCGGGAAAAAAAGTGATTATTTATGCTGCCCACCCGGAAATGGCACTCGATATTTTAAGTCCAAAGGACTGTGGGGGTGCGAGGCCTTTTCGGTTTTCTAAATCCGCTCGCTCGTCTTGTGATACGAACTTTATTGAATATCAAGCTTCTCAAGCTAATTATTGGGCGATTCTCGAACGTCAGAAAGCTCTTTTTGCTTCTAGAGTAAAAGTGTTTTATGCCGGTGATGAGGTGTGCGTCCATGGCATTTGCAGCATCTTCAGAGGCGGAAAGTCGATGTACACCGATGCAGAACATCTCTCCGCAGATGGCGGGGCTCTAATGGTCGATAAAATGTTAAGTCGGTACTTGACGCTAGCCCCCTGAACTTTTACATTAATCCTTAAATGTCCGTCACTTGGAGAGGTGGCAGAGCGGTTGATCGCACCAGTCTTGAAAACTGGAGACCCTTCACGGGGTTCGTGAGTTCGAATCTCACCCTCTCCACCAAATCTGATAACTATTTGAAATCACTAGTAAAAATTTCGGCTCTTGGAACGAGTCAAATTTTTCCGTTCTATTAAATAGTACAATCGTTCTACTTTGTGCTAATATAAACATATGCTTGAATCCTTAGTAGGTAATAAGACAGCCGAACGCATTCTCCTCTATATAACAAATTACGGAGAAGGAAATATTTCTGGCATAGCCAACACATTCAAGTTGTCTAAGTCACAAGTTCGTAAACAACTCATTCGTCTGGAAAAAGGTGAAATTCTTGTTGGCCGAGACTTAGGAAATCTTCGTATGTTCACATTTAATCCACGGTATCCTCTCAAAATTGAAGTGGAACGGCTTTGTGAAAAGGCCCTCATGTTTATTTCAGCAGAAGAAAAAAAAAATATTATAGGCAGCGCCGGAGGCCACGAAGAACGGGCAAAGCATTGTGAAAAGTTTAAATAAAAAAATGTCACTTTGGGAATTTGCGATCACTGTAGCTGCAGAATTAGAAAAACATGACATCGATGTTATTCTTGTTGGGGGCGCAGTCGTATCTATTTATTCAAATAACAAATATAAATCGAAAGATGTTAATTTCCTTAGCATTGTCGATCATCAAAAAATTGAGAAAGTGATGTACTCCCTAGGTTTTAAAATTGAGGGTAAAGATTTTTATCATTCCGGAGCTTCGTTTTATGTAGAGTTTCCTGGAAGGACCCTCATGATTGGTGATACTCCAGAAAAGCCAGAGGCAAGAATTAAATCGGGTAAATTTGTTCTGAAACTGCTTTCGCCTACTCAGTGTGTGATGGACCGTCTTGCGGCTTTCTATCATTGGAAGGATAGACAGAGTTTAGAGCAGGCACTTTTAGTAGCTAAGAATCATCCCATCAAATTAGAAAAGGTAAAGAAATGGTCAGCCTCTGAAGGAATGTTAGATAAATTGAAAATTTTCTTAGAACAACTTAAGGCGTTACAAAAATCAAAGCTGTAAGCAAGGTTTTAGTCCCTCCGTATTATTTCCCCTAGACGAGATCCTACTTTTTTTAAGTCGGAATATATGATTCCTCAGTTACCTAGCTAGAGAACCCTCATTTCTCCCAACCGCAAAAAATAATTTGCGAAATGCAAATTATTTTGCATGTGTAGGATGTGCCTACTTCTTTTTTTTTGGAACTCAAATCTTAGGTGAATAAGGGAGGCGCATGTTCTGTAAATATCCATTGGCCCCTACCTTGCAGATTTGAGTTAATTCAAGAAAGGAGGAAATATGAAAAAAATCAAATGGTCGTATAAAACTGGAAATCCTACCAGCTATAAATAAGTAGCTTCGGTACGGTCACCTTAAGGCCGTAGCATTTTTCAATTGAGGAAATGTCATGAAATCTAAATACTATATGTTTAACTCTCCAAAAAAGTTATTTGGAGAAAAACAATTTAAGAAACTAAGAACTGGTTTGTCGGTTCTTGACACACTTAACTTAAATCGGATTAAGACTAAAAGCCTTAGCGGGCCCTCAGGATATGGCTGGAGCAAAGAAAAAGCGCATCAAGTTGGAGAACAATACAGGATATTCTTGTATTTATGCAAGAGGTACCCGCGGCAGTTTATAGTTCCCACCTATGAGATCGACGAATTTTGGCATTTGCATATTCTCGACACAAGAAATTACAAAAAAAATTGTAATTTGATCTTCGGTAAATATTTGCATCACTTTCCTTACGCGGGACTCAAGGGCACATTCATTAGTCACAGTTGTGAAAAAGAGATGATTGATAACACCTTGAGACTTGTCGCAAAGCATTTCCCAGAGATGGTGGAATAAGTGATGATTAAAAAGATATTGGCCGAAGAACTCAGACCAAATGGTTTTGTTTTAATCAAAAACATTAAAAAAGATAGTGCTGAGTCAGTTATTAAATATTTAGGTAAGATTTTGCTCGTTACAGATGTAAAATTGATGCCGTTAAAAAACTCGAAAGTTTTTAAAAAGGAACCGATAGCTTGGCACAATGATGCACCCGAGGCACAATGGATCGCTTGGCATTGCTATAATCCGGGTTCGCAGCCACGGGAAGCAACAGAAATTCTAGACGGGCTTAATATTCAGAATATCATTTCCAATACGGTTAAATGCAAAATGAGAAAAATTTTTACGGAGGTAAATGGTGTTAAAGAGACTTCTCACGTACCGATGCTTCTAAGAAATATCAAGGGCGTTGAAATAATGTATTTTTGTCCTTGGTTAGTAGCTCAAAAAAAATCGGAAAGCGTTGTTAGAAGTATTTGCAAGGCGATCAAAGAAAGTGAAAAGTTTCGAGTTACATTTTATTGGGAAAAGCACGATTTGCTAATAATTGACAACAATAGATACTTACATCGTAGGGGAAGGTTAGCAGAAGACTCAGCAAGATTTCTTCGGCGTTATTGGATAGGTGTAAGATGATTTTGCTTCTTGGGTCTTCGTTGATGAGTACTTTAGCTGGTTGTCTCTTTTGGACTGGCTTTCCACTTCTCTTGTCTTCGCTGAATCACAACGATTATAATCTTTCTCAAATATATTTTTCCGCTATTTTAGGATCGCTAGGATTTGATTTGCTTGGGGGAATCATATCAGATTCCAGGTTCCAAAAGCGCGCAGCCGTTGTTTGCCAATTCCTTTGTGCTTTACTAGTGATGGCAATTTCTGCCTTTTTGAAAACAAAACATCTAGTTTTTGCAATTTATAGCCTGCCTTTGTTATATTTTATTTTAGCTATGAGCAATGTAGTTGAGTCTAAGTGGCTTCTTGCCGGCTTCTCGACTGCGGAATTAAAACACAGATTCTTCAATCGCACATTTTTGGTGACGTGCGCAAAACTGATTGGTTTTGGTGCAGGTCCGCTCATTTTTATCTATTTCGGTTTTATGGCCATTTTCTTTTGCGCAACACTATATATTGGGGCTGGTATCATACAGTCCTATCTACTTACAAAAAGAGAATTAATTTTAACACAAAAAATTAAAGATATTATGAAGAGCTCTGAAATATTAGCGGAGTTGGCGGGATTAAAGTCGGTTGATTTTATTTTTGGATGTATTTTGGTTGGCTTAGTTTCAATCCCATTGAATCCCTTTTTTGTACAAAAGATTCTTTTGTTTAAATCTGTATCTCTTGTATCAGCTTTTTGGGTTTGTGGAGGAATAGCAAGCTTAATTGGTCTGTTGCTTATAAGAAAAATTGAAACTGCAAAACTCAAACAGTTTTTCTTACCCATTACCATATTAGCTTTAGGTTTTATCATTTATGCCTTCATCTCAAAAAGAGCATTTGTTGTGATTGGTTTTTCTTCGCTTTATATTTGTTGTTGTCCTTTATTTTCTTTTTACTTGCAGATTTACGCGGGAATTAGTGGACCAGAAATTAGTTTGGGAAGACGCCTCGGCACCCTCAATTTTTTAATTGATCTGGGTGTATGTTTAGGATTTTTTGTTGGAAGCAAAGTCCAAGTTGAAAATATGATCCCAGTCCTTTTGAGTGTATGTCTTTTGCTAGTACTCAGACTAGTCTTTTTGATTCGTCTACCCATTGATTCTCGCGTCACTTTTTCTTAATCTTTACAAAGTAAAAAACTTTTCCGCTCCAATTGTGGAACGTCCCCCGTCGAAACTGACGGTCACGAGTAGACAAGAGCGACAATTGAAGCATGGCAAGTTATTGAAATTACTTAAAACTGAAAATTAACGAATACTCAGAAAAGCGAATCGAGCAACTCACCCTACACAGAGCTATGAAAGGCTCCGTCGTCATGAAAGAAAGCAAAGATGAAGCCCACGTGTGTTTGCGCGACGATGAAGTTGATCCTGGGGTGAAATTTTAGGAGGAAACTATCGTCGAGAAGAAATAATTGGTTGGCTTTCATGAGTTGCTTCGCGAAGTTCGACGTATAGAGGTAGATGGTCCGAAAGTTTATTCCACGGCGGCATATTCAAGCATAGAGCTCTGTGAGTTTGAAAGCCTCGAAAATAAACCCTGTCTAAGGACAACATCGGAAAATTTGAGGGAAAAGATTTGGCGTGTTTTCCATGAAGTTTTTTAAAGGCTTCAGTAAGTTTTAAACTTTTTGATAAAATGCCATCGGCACTTTGTCTCCAATCGTTGAAATCTCCAGCCAATATCAGTGAATCCACTTCGGGAATATTGTTTTTGATGTGAAGAGCGATCTTCTCAAGTTGTACTCGGCGGCTAGCTTCAAATAAATTGAGGTGGGTACAGATCGCATGTAGTTTTGGAAGGTCAGGCGCTTGTTGCAGAACAACATGCAGAAGGCCTCTCTTCTCCAATCGATTCTGTGAAATATTGATGTTTTCCGAAAATAAAATCGGAAATTTACTCAGAAAAGCGTTGCCATGATGGCCCCGTGGGCGAATGACGTTTTTCCCATATGAAAAATGCGGCCACATTTCTCCCGCGATGAGCTCAAAGTGATTTCCTTGAACTTCTTGGAGAAAAACTAAATCGGGCGCAAGTTTCCTGATTTCCGCTCTCATCTGATGGAAGGTATACTTGGGAATTCCACCGCTGAATCCCTTGTGCATATTGTAGGATAATACTCTAAGTTTTTTCATAAATAAGTTATAATGTTACGATGAAAATAGAGACCTGGCCGCTTCACCATTCGTACGTCGTTGTAAATTTTGTACTCACGTTGATTTTTATTTCATATATTCTTCGACGCACGCAAAAACCTCCTGGCAGCACCTTAGCATGGTTATTCTTTGTTGCTACTATCCCTTACGTAGGGATTCCCGTTTATATTTTTCTAAGCAATCGTAAATTTAAGAATCAACCACAAAACAAAGATATCGATGGACTGCTACGTCCCAAGGAGAATCGAAGTATCCATTTAGTATCTTCAGAGGAAGAGATTTATTCGAATATCGAGAAGCTTTTAGAATCGGCTAAAAATACTATTTACCTTTCGACTTTTATTTTTGCCAATGACGATGTTGGAAAATCCTTGGTCAAACTTTTAGAGAAAAAAGCCAAAGAAGGAGTTGTGGTTCGAGTGTTGTTGGATTCACTTGGCGCTCTTTGGGTCAATAAACCTTCGTTCAAAGAATTTAAAAACTGCGGTGGTCAGATAGCCCAGTTTATGCCTTTGATCCACTTGCCAACTAAGGGGCGATCAAATTTTAGAAATCACCGGAAAATCTTAAGCGTTGATTCGGAAAAAGTTCTTTTAGGTGGAGTAAATATTGCGAGAGAGTATATGGGGCTATATTCAAACCCCTCCACATGGATGGATTTGTGCGTTGTCATTGAGGGCGCCTCCGCTCGTGATACGGAAGCTATTTTTCGACAAGATTGGAAATTCGTGACCGGTGAAACTTTGCTGATAAAAGGAAGCGGTGCTGAGGGAAATTCTAGTAACAATATGGCCCAAATTATTCCGAGCGGTCCTGATGTGAAAGCGGATGCCCTCTATGATTCGTTATTGACCTCAATCTATGGCGCAAAAAAGAAAGTATGGATAGCGACTCCTTACTTTATTCCCGATGAGTCATTAGCAAAGGCTTTGGAGTTGGCCGGAAAGCGGGGAGTGGACGTTCAAATTCTAGTGCCTAAAAATTCAAATCACTTCCTTGCAGATTTAGCTCGTGGAACTTATCTCAAACAACTTTCTCAGTCGGGCTGCCGAATTAATTTTTATCCGAGGATGATGCACGCAAAAGCTGTTCTCTTTGATGAGACGAATGCTGTTATTGGATCCGCAAATTTTGATATGAGAAGTCTTCTCTTAAACTATGAGATTGGTGTTTCATTGCTATCACCTGCCGGTATTTCCCAAGTTGAAAATTGGTTTAGAAATTCATTCTCAGAATCTTCCATCGCTAACCTACGAAACGGATACTGGGTTGACCTCGCTGAAGGATTGGGACGAGTCATAGGGCCCCTGATTTGAGAGCTTGGAAAGGTTTTTCGAGACACAAGGTCATTTCTAATTTAAGAAAGAAAAAATCAACCAACTTAAAGTAAGAGATAAAAATAAGAAGAGTGTAGATTGGGTGACACGAGTTTTTAGTGACGGGCTACCTAAAGTTGCTACAAGGAATAGTTTTGAAATATAAGATGCTGTAATCGAAAGGGACAACAATCCACCAAGAAAACTTACTGTTATCCCGCCTGTATCATGCAATTGGGTATTGGCAATGATGGATCCATGGATTTCAAAAAGCGAGGCGATGAAAGTCAATCCGATCAATCCACTTTGTCCAAAAATATTCTGTAGAATTTTTGACAGCGTTATAATGCCAATTACAAAAGCAGAAAGCTTGACAATAGGAAAAATATTAATTTGCGTATTTTCCAAAGAAAACGGCCTGAGTTCGGCAGTTCTAGCTTGAAAAATAATCATGAGTAAAGTGATTAGAATTGGGCCGAAGAATATAATTAATAGGTGCAAGTGAAAATTCTGGGTTCCAAAAACCGTTATTGCCAAGGCTTCGAGCAGCATCGCAAGAGTCGCGCATAGAAACGTCAAGTTTTCTAAAGAGGCATCCTTATTTGGAAGCAGCATGCTATTTCGAGCCAAAGTAGCCGTTGTTGCTGTGCTTGAGACCAACCCGCCGAGAAAACCGGTTAAAATCGCTCCGATTCGAAAGCCGAGAAGTTGAATTGCCATAGAGCCCAAAATTTGAATAAAAGCCAAAACAAAAATCATACTCATTATCTTTTTGAGACTTAAGAGATTCCAGGGATCAATTGGACTTGGTGGTAAAAGCTGCGAGAAAAGAAAAAGTACAGATAAAATCAAACCAGGCTTAATCCATTGTTTTACTTGGACCTTCAATCGACGGTTTCAAAGAAAGCACCGATGCGGTTTGTCCGGTGAGATTTGGGAAGCATTTTAGTCTCCAACTTTAAAAATGTCTTAGGTGAATCAGTTCTCGAATTCAGCCAATAACCTCAAGGCACCACTAGAACCGAAGTATCTCCCTGCCTCACTACCTTGGACGTGACACTTCCGAAACTGGCAAATGAACCTTTGTGTTCACGGGGAGTGATCGCAACGAGGTCAAACTTCCTACTCTGTTGTTCAATTTCTTCATTGATATCACCTTCGATTTCAACGACTTTTAAACCAGGATTCTTCTTTTTGAACATCCGAATCATACTTATATTTTTTTCTTTTATTCTCTCATATGTATTTGACCAAGCAGCATAGTCCAAAACCGGGAATGGTGGTTGGATCACATGATAGAGTTCCACTTGAAGATTACTTCCAAATCCCATAGCTTTAACAGAATCTAGCGCATGACGGCCGCGTTTGGTAAGGTCACATGGGACGAGCACGTGTTTGGGAAAAATTGGCCTTTTCCCGCGATGAATCCATACGGGAAAAGGAGATTTCAAGGCAAGTCTTTCAGCAGTGCTTCCAATAAAAAATCTAGCGAACACACCACTTTTTCCACGATGCCCTACAACTATAAGTGGGTTAGTGAATTTCTTTGCGATATCTAGAATGTGCTGAAATGCCTGTCCGCACCTGACGATGACTTTGTCTTTTTTATTTAGTTTATAGGTTTTCCTAATTTCTTTTTCAAAGTGCCTCTCAAGCTCCGCTAAAGCTGTTTTTAAAATCCATTCTGAGACATAGGGCTGCTCAAAAATATTCACGTAGACAATAGGAATTTTTAGTTTTTCAGAAAGCATTTTTGCTTGCTGGACTACAACTTTTGAATACTTTGAAAAATCTACTCCGACTATAAGTGTTTTGATTTTACGATTGGCCATTTTTTTTCTCTCCGCTTTGAAAAGATTGTTCGAAGCAGAAATTGGTCTTAATTGGTAGAAGTGTGTTTTTTTATGATTTGCATTCATCTCTAGCCTTTAGCACAGGTTTTTATAAAACAATCCTAAAGTGTGCATAATTCGTGCCTCTAAAATAGTTATGTGGGTGGATTGCAGTTCGATATAGTTTGTTAGAAATTGAATTATAGAGGGTTTATTGCCGATTAAAAATTGGGATGTACCAAAACTACTCGTAATTATGCTCAGAAGCCTGTTGAGCTGTTGAGTGCCATTTTAACCCCTGTGAGCAATGAGCAAAGCAAAAAATCCCGAAAGGATAACCAGGCAGGCGCTTATAACTGGCGCAAATTTACTCACAGCGGAGAATCGCCCGGAGGTTGATATATGACTTAGTCCCGTCACAACCAATACGCCAATCCCTACAAGTGATGCGGCCAAACCAAGACTAAATCCCAAAACTGTGACAAATCCCATTGCAGCTCTACCAGTTGAGAGTGCTAGCAGCATGACTGTGATGGAAGCTGGGCACGGAATCATTCCGCCCGCTGCTCCAAAAAGTGCTATTTGGCCGATACTTGGCTTCTCGCCCTTTTTAACATAATCAGGCAAAGTATCGGTATGGGCTTTAGCGTGGGCGACGTCATCGAGATGATCATGATCACCGTGACCTTCCGGTTCAGTTATAGAAAAATTAAAAACTTCTTTTTCTGCTTCCATTTTTAAAATGAGACGGGCGGAAAACTCGTGGGGTTCTTGAGGTGCAGCGGTGCTCAGAAAAATTCCGTCGTGATCTGGAGATTTTATGAGGATTAGTTTTTCGATTGAATTTCCACCTCTCGCAATCTCAATAACAAGCTCATTCTCTGAGATATTTTTAGTGGCTGTGAATTTCATTCTTTCGCCTAGTGGACTATCGACAATTTCTAGTTTGCCTTGCAGTGACTTCCCGTTTACGAGCACTGGATCGGGGGCATGGTGATGGTGACCGTGATCGTGAGCAGCAATTCGATGGCGAAGCGCAAGCCTTCTCCAAAGCATCCAGCTTCCAATGACAATTGCAAGAACGCCACTTCCGTACTCGAGCCACTCCGTCGCGCGGCCCGTAAATGCTTCGTTCCCAAGCCAAAGTCCAATAGAAGATATCCCAACAACGACGATAGAATGGGTTAAGGCTACAGAAAGTCCTAAGACAATTGAATCTCTTTTTGTGCCCTTTATTCCAATGAGATAAGAAGCTGTGAGTGCTTTTGCATGCCCTGGCTCAAGAGCATGAAGTGCTCCCAGGGCTACAGCGGCGGGAAAATAAACAAGACTGAGAGGGTTTTGCATATTTGCTCCAGGGGTAGGTTGAGACTATTTTAAGTACGAATGGATGAGCGCAATTAAATCATCCGCAGATTTCATTTGTTTAGCTTTGCCGCTTTGGGAATCTAAAACATGGTATCGAATTTCTCCGTCCATGAGTTCTGCCATGAGTCCATTGAGGGCGCCACGACAGGAAACAACAGTCCTTAATATAGTTGAACAGTCTTCGTCTTTTTCTAAGGCTCTCTCCACGGCTTCAAGTTGCCCCTTCATTCGTCGGACTCGTAGAATTAGTTTTGATTTTGCATGTTGCGTGTGTGCCATAATTAAGAGTGATAACATAGTCCCCTATACTATGCCAATAGCTTCTTTACTTTTTTGACTTCACGGGAAATTGATCAATTTCATTAAAATTATTATTCTTTCCGCTGCCGTGCAGGCTCGGTTAAATTTGGTGGCGATTTTATCCGTTCCATCCAGTGTTCCCAAATCATAACCATCGCGAAGGTGTCTAACTCGCAGTATTTGAGCAGGGCCGATTCTATTTTCCCGCGCTCGTCGTCAGACATTTCTGAAAATTGTAAATAGGCATAGGCGGTCATGGCGGCGCCACCGTCCGCAAGTTCGTCATCATCCATCAAGAGATCTAAAGTATTGCGATCATAATCATTAAAAACTTTTGGGAGCCTCGAATAGGGATCTAAAACTTTACCGTCTTTCAATTCTATCCAGATCTGAGAATCAAAATTACGTGACACGATTTTTTCGTGCTTTCCGTATATAGCTTTTGAATATTTATCCTGCAAAAATTTTGATTCGTTTAAGATTGCGGGAAGAACTTTCTTTATTGAATTTGAACCGCCAGTTGCTGGATGAAAGTAATAATGCATTTCAAGTTCACAGAGATCTATCATTGAGCGAAGCCCGATGCCTTCGCCTTTTCGGTAAGTTATAGTTTTGATCCATGTGATGAGATCGTCTTTGTCCCTCTCAGTGCTTTCAGCAAGCTGATCTCTGATTTGATTAAGAACAGTGTTTTCATGATGCGAGTATCTAAAAATAGATCCGTTATCATTTTCAAGTTCTTTCTTTAAAGCTCTAACGAAATCAAAGTTAGGAAATACACCAGGTTTTGCATTTATGTATTGCCCCTGATGCTCGATGCGTCCGTCTTCATGAACGATGTGATGTGAGAATTGAAACGCGATTTGCTCATAAGGCCTTCTCCCTTTTGAAAATGGGATGGCCACCATACAAGTTTCAAAGTCAATGAAATGGAGGGGATATTTAAGTCGGAGGGCCGAGGATAGCCCATCCATATCAATGTATTCTTCCGGTGAATTGTTTTGAGCATGTTCGACCTGAAGCCACTGCCGTTGGCTTTGAGATAAACCAGCACGATTCGGTTCTTCTTTGGGATCAACATCTTCGATTGAAGCATCGGTCAAAAAATATTTTCTATCTTTTATTAGATCGTTAGAGCCTAAGAATCTCCAAATATCATAAATCAATGGTTTGGACATTTGCTCCGCGGTCAGATCTGCGAGTTCTTTCCAACATTCATGAAATCCACTTTTCAAAAATCCGTCATCTGAGCGAAATTCACATGTTTTGCAATGTTTCCCAATTGGCGTTGAAATCTTTTTGTCTGTGACGAACATTTTTGAGTACAGCTCGACAGATTCTTGGAACTGCAACCCGTTGGATTTTTCACTCATTTCTTCGTCGCTAAGAATTTTGTCTACAGCCTCGGTCACATCGAGATCGCACAAAATGCGCGTGCCGAGAGATGACAGCGAGACATCACCGTGGATTTCTATCTTTCCGCAACTATTATTGTTCCTGACTAAAAATTTCTGATTGAGTCCATCGACTGTTGCTTTTTTTGATTTGTCCGCACATACAAGGTACGGTGTCACCGTAAAATCAGGTTTTGATTTTCTAAGAACAAATGTTTGAAAAGCGACATCATAAATATAGTCATACCAAACTGCCTTAAGCTGATAGATGCCTTGCTTCAAAGGGCTCACCGCCCATAGCTCATCTTCGAATATTGCGGGATCTGCACTCTTAGACTTCACTTCCATGAGGTCGACAAGATTTCCTTGTTTGCGAAGAATATCTACTCGAATGAAATAATTCTCAAATTTGAAAGCTGCCTCGAATATGATTACGTTTTTTTCGTTCAGAAGTGCATCGGTTTGTCTGACCGCATCTTCATGATCGAGGGTGTCTATGAGATGCCCCTTGGGATAATAGCATCGAGCCAAAGCTCCGACTTGAAATCCTCCGCGAGCAAGAGCTTTTAAAAAGTCATTGGCCTTGTCTTCGTTTGCGTACTCGCTGGGTTTCTTTAAATAAAAAAGTTTGGTCGGGCATTCGAGTGCCTTCTTGTAAATAGATTTGGTAAAGACTCGTAATTTTCCCAAAGTAACCCCTGTGTCTATTCGGTTTGATAAAGGGGTTACATTAGGCGCCCAGCCCTATGGCGAGGAGTAAATTAGACTATTTCTGTGTCCTCTTTGGCCAGGTGATTAATTCTGCAAAAAGTGAGGAACTCTTTGAGCCATGGAGGTGCATCTTTTAGAAATCTTTTCTGAGCCGAAGGATTCAGTAAACTATAAAAGCCGAACAGCCCCAAGATAATGCCGATGCCAAAACAGTAATGCATCGCTATAAATAAACCAAGATAGAATCCAACGATTTTATTTTTGTCGAGGCATCGTAGAGCGATTTCACACGCAGTAAAGATCACCACAAATGAAATAATGAGTGGCACAAAAAGCTTTGGGGTGAATCCAGGGGCACCTATCTCCGATAGTTCTATGGACATAGGTGCAATGAGCACTAAGGCGTAAAGCGTTGTCACGACGGACAAAACTTGGGACACGCGAAGAAACACAAAGTAAATTTCGTCTCCTTCTTTGACGTTCCTCAATCGTAATATTTGACTTGCAAAGATCTGCTTAAAAAATTTCATGTTGTCTGCTTCCTTTCTTTTTCCCTCTGTAATTCAAAAAGGGTGCCAGCCCATAAATATTCTGAATAGATTTGGCGCAAATTTTAGGCGCAAAGCTGCTTAAAAATTTGCGGAGGGGCAAAATTTCTTGCTAAAGAATTTCGTAGAGCAAACTATCGGAATGGCGTTAAGTAGGGAGGTCGAAATAGAATAACCAAAGTGTTCTTTCAACCATTCAAATATCTGACCGTTGTCAGATCTCTTATTATTCAAGAAAATCGTATAGCCATAAAAATAAAACGAAAGTTGTTGGTCAGTATTAATCAACACCGGGATTTGTATTTACTAGTGGGGCTTTAGTTGTCGGATCGATAGTGTCACGAATATTCCAAATATCCACTATAGCTCCATTAATTTTGCCACGTGCCTCTGCGGAAAATGAATTCAAAGCACCAGTGGTAACAATATTTGAGGCTCCAATAGTGCCGGCCACCTGAGCAGGAAGGGCTTCCGTCCATACCGATCCTGTACAAGTGCCCAAGCTCGTGTCGATGCAACCGGCAGTGCCGAATCCCGAGTTCGAATCCGCTGCAAACCCAGTGTGATAATTCAAAGAGCCTGCTGGCTTGAAGCCGACTGCATCAAATCGAGGAGAATAAAATAGATGATTAAAGTAAAATGATTTCTCTGCTGCGTAAAGTGATTCAAGGTTGACTTTTGCTTCATTTTGTTTCGATTTGTTGACATATCTTACATAGTTGGGAACGGCGACAGCCGTAAGCACTCCCATAATGGAAATAACTATCATAAGTTCAATGAGTGTAAAGCCGCGCATACGTCCAATCAAGAAATGCCCTCCTCTACTGATTATCGGTAAATTTACCAAAATATCAAGGGCCTTCGGCCCGTGTGGTGGGTTAGAGAAAATTTTAGTGCTAATGAAAGATGATGGCGTAAACTATTCTTCTGCACCAACAGTTAAGAGCGGACATTATTTTGACTAGTTCGTACAAATATATGAGCGTGGATATTCCCGTGAAACGCGAAAACATTTTAGGACTAGTCATATCTCATCGAGTTTCCGTCATGAGGCGAATTTTTTACTCACTACGATTCTACATAAGGTGACAGTGTGACTCAAATTAAATCGGAAACGGACCGTCTAATAATCAGGGACTATCACCGAGGTGATATTGAGCGAGTCCACATTTACACATCTATAAAGGAATTCTCGCAATTTGAACTTTGGGGCCCAAATACAATGAAAGACACCAAAAAATTTGTTTTAGAAATGGCCGCACAGTCAGAAGACCGAGAGCGTTACAAGTTTGATGCTGCGATTTGTTTGAAAGAGACTGGGGCACTCGTAGGCGGGTGTGGCATTCGAAGGGAGTCTCAGTCAAGTTGCATCGCAAGCTTAGGATGGATGATAAACCCAGAATTTCAAAAACGTGGGTTGGCTACCGAAGCATCCGAAAGATTAATGAGATTTGGATTCGATAATCTAAAACTTCGAGTAATTTAGGCTACTTGTGCCGCGAGAAATTTAGCCTCTATAAGAATAATGGAAAAACTTAAGATGAATCAAGTTGGGCTTCTGCCTGGTGATAAAATTCAAAAAGGGCATTTGCGGAACACGGTGAGATTCGAAAAGTCACTATAGCTTGATGATTTGATCACATCCGAAATTGGCTAGTTTATATTTATTATTTTAGTTATAAGTATTTGATGAAATTGAAAAGTAATGAAAAAAAGCAGGAATATTATTTTAAGACTTTCGCATCTCCGGTGGGCGAATTAAAACTTGTTGCGAGTTCTAAAGGTTTGGTGGCTGTTCTTTGGGAAAATGACGATCCAAAAAGAATTTCTCTTGGTCTCCAAATTGAAAATAGCAAAAATACCCATCTGCTTAGTGCAGAAAAACAGTTGAGCGAATACTTTCTAGGAACGCGCAAAAGTTTTGATTTAAAACTTGATTTTAAGGGCACAGATTTTCAGAAAAATGTCTGGCAGGAACTGCTCGCAATACCATATGGAGAAACCCGAACCTATGGTCAGATTGCGAAAAAAATAAAGCGACCTAAAGCCTATAGGGCTGTTGGAGCAGCAAACGGTAGAAATCCGGTTTCTATAGTAGCGGCATGTCATCGCGTGATAGGAGCGAGTGGTGCTCTAACAGGATTTGCAGGCGGTCTCAAGGTAAAATCTTTTCTTCTAAATCTAGAACAGTTGAATTCTCAGCGGTAATTTTATAGCAGAAAGAAACACGAATAACATTCCTCCCGCTTCGACTGGCGTGGTCCCGCACCCAAGGCTCGGGGGAGCAAGCACTAGACTCATGGTTTTCTTACAGTTCATTATGTTTACCTAGACCTTTATCTTGAGATTTCTAATTTCTTTCAAATGTCCAAGCTGGGGTTTATCATAAATAGAACACTATATTGATTGGAAAATATTTGATGATTGATTACAGAAGTATCCAACTGTCTGGTCCATCTGTGGCCGGGCACGTTCTCAGCGTGTATTGGATTTTTTTCATTTTTGGACTTTATATCATTCACAGATTGGTCACGGCTTCTTTCCGCACCGGCAACTTTTCGATTTATGATAAAGAAAATTCTAAGTTCATTGACTATCCCAAAGCGGTAAATAAAATTGTTCTATGGGCCGCACTTGGTTGGCAAGTTGGTGGCCGAATCGGGTACGTTGCTTTGAATTTCGAAAAAGCATCATTCCAAGCAAATCCATTTTGGATTATTTACGCGCTCGGTGATGGTTTGTCATCTAGCTGTGCAGTTATCGGAGCTTTTCTTACTACCGCGTTTATTGCTAACCGTTTAAAATTGAACACTTTGAAGTTGATGGATATTTTGTCATTTATAACGCCAACTTTTATTTTCCTAGTTCGCATTTCGGAATTCATGACCATATCAACCCCGGGGCGCCCGACAAATATTGTCTACGGAGTCATATTCCCCGGATATGGTGATATCCCCCGGCATCCGTTGCGTTTGTATCAAGCCTTGGCAGAAGGGCTGTTGCTACAAATAATTCTTATTGCAAATAAGAAGCAATTTTCTCATCGTGGACGCATGACTTGTCTTTTCCTTTTGGGTTACGCCGTTTTGGGAGATATTGTCGCTTCGCTATTTCGTGATTTTGAAATTCAAGCTGAAAACATGATTGGGATATTTTCTTTCAGACAGATTGTCACACTTTGTTTGGCGAGTTTGGCTTTTTATATTTCGTTTATTCGTCAAACCAAACTTCAAAGAGGCAAAGTATGGTGAGAGTTACATTTTCAATAATTATTTTTCTAATTTTGTTGTTACCGCCATATTTGAACGCGTCTGAAAAATCTCCTGGAAAGTATGCGACTAAGATCGCCGAATATAAAAAAACTTGGATGCTTTTAGCCACAGAATTAAACGTTCCCGAGGGAACTGACGAATTAAAAATTCAAACGATAAACACGCCGGAAGACAGCACGTATGTCGGAGTAATGGCAAAAACAACTTTCTCCGCGAAATTATCAATCGTACTTAAAGTCCTCCGGGACATTGCTTCCTATAAAAATGCCTATCTAGGTTTAGATGAAGTTTCTTTTGAAAATATTGTTCCCAATAGTTTTGATATTCATTGGAAGTTTAGTGGGCCTATGGGAACACACACAGTGTATGAAACTACCCAAACTGTGTCTGAAATCACTAAAACAAAAGGGATATTGACCTATAATTTAAAAAAGAGCGAAGATGTTTTGGATGCCAATGGTTTCATTTTTTTACAAGAAAAAGATGGCGCCACTAAATATCTTTCAGTTGACTTTTTCAATGCAAAGTGGGGAATGGCCGGAACATTTTTTAAGAACAAGATCTGGGAAACAACTTTTGAGAATACAAAAAAAACCACTCTTACCATGAAAACCGAAGCTGAAAAAACTAACGGGAAATCTTCCGGAAAGGTATCGGAGAATTTTGTTGGCCTGGATGAGCGGGAGAAGCAAAAAACCTTTGAAAGCCTCGAAGCTGATATCTTCGATGCAGGTAAAGGTAGCCCGTAAAATACCCGGTGAGAATTGCAAAGGTATGATCGATTCCGAACCACTCTTTGTTAACCACGCAAAAACCCATCGAAATAAGACATGCCAGTACTAACACTTGCCTTTTATTCTTAAAAAACTGAATGAGAGCTCCGAAGCATCCCATAATTCCTAGTGACGCTCCAACATCCGTGTAAGAAAACACGTGCTGCCAGGCGCTCACGTTAATCATTTTGAGGATCGGCAAAATAACCATCGCCGAAGGAATATTCGCGTTCATACTGATTACAAAACTAGCAAAGGCCACTTTACTGCCCCCAATAAATTCCAGTGTTCCGCAGAAAAAGAAAAGCATTGTCATATTAATGAGGAGATGAGCGTAGCTGAAATGTAAGAAGTTTGAGGTGAAAAGAACAAACCATTTGTGAGCAAAAAAATCGCCGTAACTAAATGCGTAATCATGAACTGTTTGGCGGTTGATTTCGCCAAACATATCCGTGGTGGTGGCGTAGGTATAAACGTTCATCGCAAACATTAGAAAAGTAAATTTCAATCTGGAAATAAATTCGTAAAACGAGAAAGGCACTGGTCTGGCAAGTGTCGCCACGTCAGGAGAAACCAGCGAAATGAGAGGACGGGGCAATTGCTCTCCGTCTAACCATCGTTTGATTTTAAATACAATATTTCCCACTGGGCCTTGACTACTAAAAAGTCCAATGACTGTCAGAGCATCCCGCATTTTGAGGCTTGGTGGATAGAAAGCTAAATATGTAGGTTCTTCTGCTGTAGGTTTGAATTTTTTCTTAAAGCTGTATAATGATTTAAACTGCATAAACATTTTATGAGAATTAAAAATATGCACAAGAATTTTGTTTAAAATTTTATAATTTGAATTTGCGCCTTTTTGATCAAGACCTGCCAGAGGTGCCGTGCCTAAGCTTGCAAACTCATAGCCATCTGATTTGAATTGATTGAGCGCCGCCGTGTTCAGTGCTTCGGCGATCCCGTTCATGGCCGTGGGGCGTCGAATAAGATCGTGAATGAAAAAGCCTTTTCGGGGGAAAATAGGTGAGCAAGAAAGAAAGGCTTCTATCTGATTTTGAGATCGAGCAATAAAATATTTTTTTTCTTCGGCATATTTGAAAGGACTCACTTCAAGAAGAAGTTCCATTTTCTCGCTGCGCCGACTGAGAAGCCATTCATCTAGGACAAGACCTAATTCTATTTCGTATCCGCGCTCCTGAATTTCTTTGAAAGTGAGATGTTCAATAATAATTCCTTTGTTGTAAACTTGTCTGATTGCGGATTGAACTTTTCTTTCGATGGTATCGATGGAGTAACTTTTTAAATCGAAGACAGGTTCTTTTCCTACTTGTAAAATCCCGTAACCAATTTCAGCGGCTTGTCTTGCCGTGACCATGTCGATTGGAAAAAGCAAACTTGTTTTTCCGCGCGCTTGTGTGAATTTTGTGAAAGCGACTATCGATGCTTTTGCGTCCTTCTGATCACAAAGTGGGTCCGTGATCATGATGTTATTTTTTGAGCCAGATATGTAGCCGATCAAAGATCTTGGGTCCTTCGCTTCTTCCTCGCTGAAAGGAGTGAAATATGAGAGTTCTCCATAAAAATGAACGATGGAACTGGTGTTGCGTCCGAAGGCTTTGACACTTTGTTCGAGTAAATTTTTGTCGACTAGGCCATGGTCTAAATCATCTTCTTGCTTTTCAGCAATCGAAATACTGTTTCTTGCGATCCAGTAGAAAAATACAATCGAGCTAATAAGTCCTGCTACTCTAAGAATGTGAAAATAGTTTTCCATACTTCATTTATCGGACAGATTGCCGATAATTATGATGTGGATAAAGATAATATTGATCTAAAAAATAAAACTATTTTGATTCTGGATGATAATGAGATCACTCGTGACTCTTTGAAGAAGGTTTTTGAAGCAAGTGGTGCCAAAGTTTACGTGGCGGGACACATTGGAAAAGGTTCTTCAATTTTAACTGGGCTAGTGTCCAGTGGAAATATTCCTGCTCTCATTGTGACAGATGTGAAACTTCCGGGAACCTTTGGTTTCGATGTGCTTCGAAAGCTTCAGGACACGTTAGATGGGCATAAAGTACCGATGTTGCTTATGTCTACTGGTCTTAGTGACTTTGCCGTTCGAAGAGCTTCGCTTTACGGAGTCGTGGGTTATGCCCGAAAACCTTTATTGATCATGGAAATTTTTAATTTCTCTGTAGAAATTATCACTGAGCATGAGGCTGTGCTAGTTGCGTAAAGCCTGTTTGAATTGAGTTGGATCATTGATTATTTTTACTCGGTCAAAAATCTCTTTTGCGGGCTCATGTTTTTCTGACAAATATCTTAAAAATTGTTTTGAACGAGACTGTGCAAAAGCCGCAGACGAATAGGTTTCATTTGCCTCGAAAAAAGAATATAAAAGTTTAAATTGTTCTGCCCAAGGTGTTTCAATTTCGTTTGAATGGGTTTGCAATCGAGATTTAATTTCTGAAAATATAAATGGGTTTTTAAGAGCTCCCCGTCCAATCATAAATTCTGAACATCCCGTCATAGTCTGACAACGCAAAAGATCTTCGTAATTCCAAATGTCACCGTTTGCAATAAGTGGAACTGAGATGCGTTCTTTTATTCGAGACAGATATTCCCAATGGGCCGGAGGTTTGTATCCGTCTTCCTTGGTGCGCGCATGAACAGTTACTTTGGCCGCGCCAGCTTCTTGGAGCGCCAGAGCATTCTCCACACAGAGTGCGGGCGAACTGTATCCTAATCGCATTTTAGCTGTGACAGGAATATGTGGGGGCACTGCCTTGCGGACAGCGCTTACCACTTCAAAAAGTCTTTCAGGAGTCTTGAGCAAACATGCGCCTCCATCATTTTTATTAACGGTTTTTGCAGGACAACCAAAATTTAAATCTATCTGACCAGCTCCTAATTGACTCAGCCGTAATGCGTTTCTGGCCATCGGTTCAGGCTTTCCACCTAGAAGTTGCACGGCCAGTGGTGTTTGAGAGCGAGTTTGAGAATTCATTTTGAGTTCGGGAGCGGTCCTGAAAAAGACGTGATCTGGCACAAGTTCAGTTGTTACTCGAATGAATTCGGTGGTGCAAAGATCAAGACCGCCCAGCCCCGAGACCAAATCCCGGAAAACGAAGTCCATCACGCCTTCCATGGGAGCCAAATGCAATTTAATAGGTATGTTTTCCACGGTCAAAGAATAGTGCGTTAACATGCGCGATGCAATAGTTTCTGTCTTGAGCGAAGGCCTCTTGGGTGCTAGTGTGCGGCTAGAATGTTTAATTTATTTGTCACTCTTATAGTTCTTAGTGGGTTTATCATCGCTGGTTGCGATCTTCCGGTTCGAAAAGACACGGAAGCATTAAACGTTCGTCAAAGCATTGATCAGAATTTGATCGTAGAAATTGTGGCTCAGAAATCAGTTGGAAGAGTTTCGCTGGGAGATTCAAGAAAGCAGTTGTTAGACTTGGGTGCCAAGATTGACGCCGAGAGCGATAGCGAAGTTCTTGGTACTCTCGATGGATTGTCATTTAGTCTTTTTGCTAATGTGGTGAGTAGTGTTTCTGTTCCACTTCCAAACTTTGATCGCGCTCTCACTTATCATGGACATAAATTTTCTAAAAAAACAACACTCGCTCAACTCAGAGAAATTTTTGGCCCATGTGTTTCGTCTTCTAAATTAACTTCAGGTCAATTCAAGTGCGAAGCTGCCGGCGTTTTATTAGGCAGCAAGAGCGGTGATTCTGACGTCTATCTAAGCCTTCAATCAAATCTAGAGCAATAAATACAGACCTTTGCTCGTTATAAATCCATCACGCCTATGGTGATTGACACCCGTTATTTTAAGAGTAGGGTGCACAATAACCAAACAAATAACTCAATCAATAAACGAGATATCTGAAAGGCTCAGATGAAAAAAATGAAGGATTCTTCCTTGAAAAAGAAGGTGAGATCTAAATCTTTTTCGCCGCCTCCTTTGATGGACGCCCAAATCGGTAGCAATGAAGAACGCTTCCGCCGTATGGCCACGGTCATTCAGGATTCTAACGATGCCATCACAATTCAGGATTTAGAAGGTCGAATTCTCGCTTGGAATCGCGGTGCCGAGATCATTTACGGCTATTCCGAATCTGAAGCTCTGCAAATGAATATTGTTGATACTGTTCCTGAGTCGCATCAATCAGAAGCGATGAACTTTATCGCCAAATTAAATTCGGGCGAGCTTGTCTCATCACTTGAGACCAAACGAAAAACCAAAGACGGCCGAATCATTGACGTTTGGCTAGCCAACACTAAGCTCGTCGATGACCAAGGCAAGCTGACTGGTGTGGCTACGACCGGACGCGATGTCACCGAGCAAACAAGAACTTTAGAAAAATTTCGCCGTATGGCTACAGTTATCCAGGATTCTAACGATGCCATTACCTTTCAAGATTTAGAAGGCAACATTCTTGCTTGGAACCGCGGTGCAGAACAAATTTACGGTTATTCCGAAGCTGAAGCGCTTCGTATGAATATTGTCGATACCGTGCCAAAAGAGTATCAGGAAGAAGCTCGCGAATTTTTGTCTTCCCTCAAACGGGGCGAACTTGTGCCGACGCTTGAAACGAAGAGAAAAACTAAAGACGGTAGAATTGTCGACGTTTGGTTGACTAATACGAAGCTCACTGATGACAAAGGAAAACTCACTGGTATTGCAACAACTGAGCGCGATATCTCAGAGCGAATGGGCGCGCTTGAAAAGTTTCGCCGTATGGCTACAGTTATTCAGGATTCTAACGATGCCATCACGTTCCAAGATTTAGAAGGAAATATTCTAGCCTGGAATAAAGCCGCAGAAATAATTTACGGATACTCTCAAGCTGAAGCCTTGAGCATGAATATTGTCGATACCGTTCCTAAGGAATATCAAGAGGAAGCACGTGGGTTCTTAGCATCACTAAAACGTGGAGAACTTTTACCTAATCTTGAGACTAAAAGAAAACATAGAGACGGTAGAATTATCGACGTCTGGTTGACAAATACCAAGCTCACGGATGAAAAAGGAAAGCTCACCGGAATTGCCACTACCGAACGCGATATTACGGAGAGAAAGCAATCTGAGGTGTCCCTCAAAGAAAAATTAAGAGAGTTGGATTATCTGCGCGAAGGGCAAATTGCGCTTTCAGAAAAAATGCGCGGTGAACAAATCATTTCCCGTCTTGGGCAAAGTATTCTAAGTCATTTGGTTCCATTCACGAATGCCCAGATCGGTGCATTTTACTTGGTGACTGATGATAAAAAACTACAAATGGTAAGTGGTCATGCTCTTGCTAAAACTAAATCTGCCGAGAGAATCATCGAATTTGGCGAGGGACTTGTAGGCCAAGTCGCGATTGAGAAAAAATCTCTGTTGATTGAGGAAATGCCTTCTGATTATTTTAGTAAAATAGAATCTGGCTTGGGCGAGCTGCGACCGAGATCCATTCTAATTTGTCCTATTCTATATGAAAACGAAGTTACAGGTGTGATTGAACTGGGCTCGCTACATACCTTTACAGAGCATCAACGAGCGTTTTTAAGTCACGTTTCTGAAAATATTGGAATCGCCATCAACACTTCTGATGTCCGTAAAAAAGTTCAAAAACAAAATGAGGCTTTGAATAAGGCTCAAGTTTTATTAGAAGAAAAAGCTAATGAAGTTCAAAGAGCGAGTGAGTACAAGTCGGAATTTTTGGCGAATATGTCCCATGAACTCCGCACACCGCTTAACAGCTCTCTTATCCTTGCGAAGCTTTTAATGGACAACACGAGCGATAACTTGACTGATGAACAAATTCAGTTTGCGACGTCAATATACTCTTCCGGCAATGATCTGCTCAATCTTATCAACGATATATTAGACCTCTCAAAAGTTGAAGCCGGTAAATTAGACATCCGTGTCGAAAAAGTTGTGATTATAAAAGTTATTGAGGGTCTGAAGCACACCTTCCAATCTCTGGCTCGTGAGAAAAATTTAATATTTGAAGTCAGTTACGAAGTTGATGTGCCTCAATCATTTTTGACAGATCGTCAACGTTTAGATCAGATTTTGAAAAACTTGATTTCAAATGCTCTTAAATTTACTGAAAAGGGTTCGGTAAAAATTAGATTGTACAACCATTCTGACGGTTCCATAGCCTTTGAAGTGAGCGATTCTGGAATCGGAATTCCACGGGAGCAACAGGCGATAATCTTTGAGGCTTTCAGACAGGCTGATGGCACAACAAATAGAAAATATGGTGGAACAGGATTAGGACTTTCTATTTCACGTGATCTCGCAAAACTTCTTGGCGGAAGTATTGAAGTAGAGAGTGCTGCGGGTCAAGGAAGTCGATTCACACTTATACTACCAAAAGCCATGAGTGAATCATTCACGATGGCTGAATCTGCTCCCGAGGTGGCTTTTAGAAAAAATCCTATCAATCATCGTAATTTTGAAAAGGCTATTCCATGGGCCCCTCTTCCTTTCGAAGATGATCGTGCGAATCTGCGTGCGCCTGGAAGAACAATTTTGGTCATTGAAGACGACACAAAGTTTGCAAAAATATTGCTCGATGTCGCTCATGAATTTAAATACAAATGCATCGTTGCTCAAGGCGCCGATGAGGGTTTTGAATTGGCATTGGAATACAATCCGGATGCAATAATTTTAGATATGATACTTCCTGATCATCTTGGTCTTACCGTTCTAGATCGTTTGAAAGAGAATACTCTCACGAGACACATTCCTGTGCAGGTGATGTCCATTGAAGATTATTCGAATGCATCTTTGCAGATGGGTGCCATTGGATTTATTTTCAAGCCCGTCGAATATGATGAAATTAAATCTGCTTTTGATAGATTCGACGCTAAGTTTTCTCAAAAGATCAATCGAGTTCTCGTTGTCGAGAATGACGAACTACAAAGGACGAGTATCTGCCAACTTATATCCGATGAATCTACTGAGATTTTTATGGCGAGTTCTGCCCGCGAAGCTCTTGAGCAGCTCAAGAAAAATTCTTTTGATTGCATGATTATGGATTTAAAACTTCCCGATTTCCCAGGTGATGAGCTTCTTGAACGTATGGCTAGGGAAAAGATTTTATCCTGTCCCCCTGTCATTGTTTACACAGGAAGCGACCTCTCGTTGGCTCAACAAGATAAATTAAAAAAACTTTCAAGATCAATTATTATCAAGGGGGCCAGGTCTCCCGAGAGATTATTAGATGAAGTCAGTTTGATTCTTCATAGTGTCGAATCAAAGATGACTCAGATTCAAAAAAAGATGCTTAAAACTGTGAGAAACCATGAACAAGTATTTAAGGGTAAGAAAATACTTTTGGTAGATGATGACATTAGAAATATTTTTGCTCTAACTAGTGTTTTAGAGCAAAAAGGAGCCACAGTATTTGTGGGCCGTAATGGTCAAGAAGCTCTAGATAGGTTGGATGAGGATCCTCTTATAGATTTGGTTCTTATGGATATCATGATGCCCGAAATGGACGGTTACGAGGCAACAAAAAGAATCAGAAAACAGAAAAGATTTGCTAATCTTCCAATCATAGCCGTGACTGCAAAGGCAATGAAAGACGATCTAGAGAAGTGTTTAGAAGCTGGTACTAACGATTATGTTTCTAAACCAGTTGACCTAGAGAAACTTCTTTCCCTCATCCGTGTTTGGGCGCTTAAGAGGAATATTCCTGATAGTGAAACTCCTTTGTCGGCTTTCTCTGTAGTGAATACTGATGCAACAAACTAACATTCTCCTAGTTGATGATTTGAAAGATAATCTTCTTGCTTTGGAAGCTCTTCTTAGACGTGCCGATTTAAAAATCTTCACGGCTAAATCAGGAACTGAAGCTTTAGATCTGATGATCACTCACGAGTTTGCATTGGCACTTATAGATGTGCATATGCCCATGATGAGTGGATTTGAGTTAGCAGAATTTATGCGTGGGACTAGGAAAACTAAAGATATTCCAATAATATTTGTTTCAGCGACGGCAAAGGATCAGCAATCACAATTCAAAGGTTATGAGAGCGGAGCTGTGGATTTTTTGGCAAAACCATTGGATTCGCACACTGTTAAAAATAAAGTGAGTATTTTTATCGAACTTTTCCGGCGAAAGCGTGAACAAGAAGATCTGCTGATCAAACTCATGAACACACAAATTCAACTTGAGAAAGCTGTCAGAATTCGCGATGAGTTCATGTCTATTGCTTCCCATGAACTGAATACACCCCTCACTTCAATGTTATTGCAGACGCAACTTCGAAAGCGAGCTGTGAGTGGCGGTGATGTTTCAAGCTTTACGCCCTCGCGTCTCGCAAAAATGTTTGATTCTGATGAGAAGCAACTCCACCGAATTTCTCGATTGGTTGAAGATATGCTTGATGTCACGCGAATCAATACTGGTAAATTATCATTAAAACTTGAAGTGTTTGACCTTGTAGGAGTGGCGCAGGATCAGATTGAAAGATGCTCAGAGCAATCAGAGGCTGCACTTTGCCCCGTAAGTTTAAAATCTGACGGTCCTGTAGTGGGAAAATGGGATCGTTTTCGTATCGGTCAAGTGATTATGAATTTACTGACGAATGCCATTCGATATGGAAGTGGAAAATCAATTGTGATTGAAGTGAAACTTTCTCCGAGTGGAGCGCGAATGTTGGTCCATGATGAGGGGCGGGGGATCGCAAAAGAAAACCACGAGCGAATTTTCGAAAGATTTGAACGCGCAGTTTCTGGAAGTGAGATCAGCGGATTGGGACTCGGTCTCTATATTGTGAGACAAGTGTTGGGAAGTCACGATGGATACATTAAAGTTGAAAGTGAGCTTTCCAGAGGAGCAACTTTTATCGTTGATCTCCCTTTGAACTTGGACAAGCCGTCGCCTCTTTTTCTCTGAAATAAAGTAGAGAATATCCACTTAAATCCTGGCCTACGTGGTCTTAATCCACATATGCACAGGGTAAAATCTTCTAGATCGATCACAGGCTAGGTCTCGATATTGCAATCCTTAAGGTTAAAGAAGCTCTCATCAGCTAATTTAACCCGGAGGATTTATGGATATATATGAAGCGCTCGCAACAGATCACGCCAAAGTAAAACAACTTCTTAATCAACTCGTTAATCTGAACGAAGAAAATTCAGAAGTGCGACATCAATTGATTTCACATATAAGGGATGAACTCATTCCACATTCTCGAGCTGAAGAGGCTGTGCTTTATAATTCATTGCGAATGATGGACGCATCAAAAAGTCTGGCCATGCACGGCTATGCTGAGCACATGATGGCTGAAGGACTTTTGCGTTCTCTTCAAGTGATGGATAAGTTAGACACGACTTGGAAAACCATCGCAAAAAAATTAAGAGACGCTTTGGAACATCATATCCGCGAAGAAGAATCGGAAATGTTTTCTGCGGGTAGAAAATTATTTACCGAGGACGAAGCTGTTTCTATGGCTGAAACCTTTAATGCATTGAAACCCGAAATCAAAGGTGAAGGAATCGTTAAAACTACTCTGGATATGGTTGCTAATCTCATGCCGCCTAGACTCACTGAAAAATTTAAGAATTTCGATATAACCCAAAGACAATAATCGATTATGGAAATTACAAAAATTAAGGCTATTCATGGCCCCGGGATTTTTCACAATAGGCCTGTGATTATCTCGCGACTAAATCTAAAAAATTTAGCCGAAACTGGTACCCACCAGATTCCGGATTTTGTTTCGCGATTGCTTTCCCTTTTCCCTGGCATGGTTGAACACACTTGTTCTCCGGGTTATCGCGGCGGATTTATTGAGAGATTAAATCGTGGAACATATTTAGCCCATGTGACTGAACATGTGGCCATAGAATTAAGCGAACTTGCCGGGATTGGCGTGACTTATGGAAAAACTGTCTATGCGGGATCCCCTGGTTTATATGATGTCGTGACTTGCTTTGAAAATGAAGAAGGCATGATGGCATGTCATAGGTTGGCTGTCGAAGTAGTTTCAAAACTATTGGAAGGCCAACTTTTCGAATTAGCCTCTTCGCTTTCAGTAATTAAAAGCACCGTGGCTCGAACAAAAATGGGGCCGAGCACGCAGGCCATCTATGATGCCGCTGTAGACCGAGGAATTCCATGTCGCCGAGTTTCTGAAAATTCTCTTCTTAGATTAGGATACGGAAAAAATATTCGTCACGTGCAAGCGGCGGTAACAGATAGAACGAGCAATATTGCTGTTGAACTTGTACAAGATAAATCTCTGACCAAAAATATTCTAATAGCCGGTGGGGTCCCGGTGCCTGCAGGGAGTTTAGTTTATAGCATCACTGAACTTTTAGATGGTCTCAGCGAAATTAAGTTTCCTATTGCAATAAAACCTTATGATGGCCATCACGGAGAAGGTGTTTGCTTAAACGTAAATTCAATTCAAGAGGCTACTTTCGCGTTCCAATTAGCTCGAAAATTTTCTGATGGAATCTTGATTGAGGAGATGTGTCCCGGTAAAGACTATCGAGTTTTAATGGTCGATGGGAAAATGGTTGCTGCTGCAGAGCGGATTCCACCTTTTGTGACGGGTGATAATGTGTCGACCATTGGAAAATTAATTGAAGTGCTGAATGAGGATTCTCGACGAGTGGAAGGTCACGGTGGAGCTCTCACTAAAATCGAAATTGATGAGATGCTGTTAAAAACGTTGCAAAAACAAAATCAGAGTCTTGAAATAATCCCGAAATTTGATGAAAAAATATATCTCCGAGAAAATGCCAATCTTTCTGGAGGAGGGACAGCAAGAGACGTTACTGACGATGTTCATCCATCTGTGAAAGCAATGTGCGAAAGGGCGACTTGTCTCGTCGGTCTCGACATATGTGGTGTCGATCTGATTCATTCAGATATTTCAAAGCCGGTAGAAGACGGAGCAAAGGTCATTGAAGTCAATGCTGGTCCTGGCTTGAGAATGCATCTCGCGCCTAATGAAGGAATGCCACGGCAAGTTGGAAAAGATATTGTGCGGATGCTTTACCCGAAAGGGGATTCAAGTTCTTCTCGAATCCCTATCGTAGGTGTCACTGGTACAAATGGCAAAACTTCTTCTGTACGTATGCTCGCTAAAGTTCTTTCTGCAAAGTTTGATTGCGTTGGCATGACTTCCAGTGATGGTGTTTGGATCGGTGATCATAAGATAGACCACGGCGATACATCCGGGCCACTTTCCGCTGCAAAAGTTTTGAACGATCCTCAAGTTGATTGCGCTGTTTTGGAGCTTGCTCGTGGTGGAATAATGCGCGGAGGACTTGCTTATGATTGGTCGGATATTGGGATCATCACAAATATCAGACCCGATCACATTGGCCAAGATGGAATTGAAGATATGGAAGACTTAGTGAGAATTAAATCACTGGTTGTCGAGCGAGTGCGGCTAGGCGGAACAATAGTTCTTAATGCCGATGACAAGAATGCGATGAGTCTGCTTGCGCATCGTTCTGTTACAAATCTAAAGAGAAATATCATGTTGTACTCAGTGAAAGATGCAAATCTTTCTATTCATCGGCATCTTCATTCGGCACAAGATGCATGCTGGGTGGAAGAAGGAATTGTTCACTGCAGTGTGAGCGGAAAGCTTGAGACCTTAGGCCAAGTTTCGGATCTTCCTGTGACAATGGGCGGGCTAGCGGAATTTCAAATCTCGAATTCGTTGGCCGTTATCTGCGGTGCGGTCGGCTTGGGAATGAGGCCTCAAGAGGTTTTTGAAAAATTAAAAACTTTTAATCCTGCACAAGAAAATATTGGTCGCCTTAATATTTATGTCGTTCGTGAAAATTATGTGGTTCTTGATTACGGACACAATCCTGATGCATTCGTTGCTATTGGTAAAATGTTGGAAAATTATAGATTTTATAAGACCACGGCAGTCGTTGGCCTTCCGGGTGACCGACGTGATGAATTGCTTGAGCAAGGCGTGCGCAGTTTTGCTCCGTATTTTGATAAGGTGATTATTAAAGAGGACCAAGATTTACGCGGTCGTAAGGTGGGGGAAATTCCGCTTTTGATGGCGAGTATAATCGAGAGGGAATTCCCACATATTGAATGCCAGGTGATTCCACGTGAGGATGTAGCTATCGAACTTGCACTTTCAACTATGCAACAAAAGGAAATTGTTGTCATATTTTATGATCAACTTGAAACATCGCTTAAGATCATAAGAAATTTTGATCCCACACCAGTTCATTTTATCCCACATATGCCCGGCCCAGTTAAACAGCCAGGAATAAATCAAACTTCCGCCTACGCTGCAAAAGATAATACATCAAGTTCAGGACAGGTATTTAATTCGATAGGATATAAGTGATCAAATTACTGATCAATGGGGAATGCTTTTTACCGGAGGGCATTGTCATTCGGGCAGATGTTCTTGTCTTGGATTCAACTATTGAAAAGATTGGCAAAATTTCCACGGAATGGATCTGCAAATATCCAGGTGAAGTAGAAATCATTGACTGTGAAGGACTTGGGCTTGCTCCCGCTCTCCTCGATCCCCATTTGCATTTAGCGGGAGGCAGTGGGGAGGGGGGCGGATTTCACTCCCAGAGTCCTGAAGTTTTAATTTCAGAATGCGTTCTTGGGGGAATCACTACAGTTGTGGGCACACTTGGTGTGGACACAACAACCAAAGCGATGCCTGATTTGTTGGCTAAAGTAAAATCGTTTAATGAGATTGGGCTGACTGCATTTTGTTATGTTGGTGGCTATGATTGCCCTCCGAAAACAATCACGGGTTCTGTTCGGAACGATCTCATTTTCATTTCTGAAATAATCGGTGTGGGAGAAATTGCAATCTCTGATCATCGAGCCCCGGAACCCACGCCTGCTGAACTTGCGCGTGCGTCTATTGATGCGGCCGTTGGCGGCATGCTCTCTGGAAAGGCTGGCATCACACATTTTCATGTGGGCACTGGAGATAGAAAGCTTCAGTCTGTGCGGGAGCTAATGAATTCACAAGTGATTGATCCGGCAAAATTATTTATGACTCACATGGATCGTAGTGAGGCCCTCGTGAGAGAAGGAATTGAGCTTGCCCGCAAAGGTTGCTTTATGGATTTTGATATTTGCGAACGAAATCTTGCTCGTTGGTATAGGTTGTATTTAAACGAGGGTGGCCCTAAAAATCAGATGACCGTTTCGTCCGATGCTGGATATTCTTCCGCTAAAGAAATTTGGTCGGAAATTCGCAATTGTGTTCTTGAACATAAAATCCCCTTCGGCGACCTTCTTCCTCACTTCACGTCAAATACTGCGAATGTTTTAAAGTTATCTAGAAAAGGCAAGCTCCAGGAAGGTTTCGATGCCGACATCATTGCTTTTACTCGTCAAGATCTGGAACTGCGACACGTTCTGTCCAAAGGTAAATTTTTTGTAAAGGACGGAAGCACATCATTTACGAAACTTACTCATTTGAAACGCCGAGGATTTGATATTTATGAAATCCACTAAAACTAAAAAAAAAATTAAAAAATCTGCACTCCCCGTAGTTGTTCGCCGTGAATCTGAAGGAATTGCGGGTAGTCTGATTATCGTTGGTGGCAATGAAGATAAAATCGGTGATCTTGCCATTTTGAAAGAGATCGCCGCAAAAGTAGATGGCGGAAAACTCATTGTCTCAACTGTCGCCAGTCAAATTCCTTCTCAAGTGTGGACTGAGTACAATAAAATATTTAAGTCTTTAGGAGTAAAATCTATTGAACATTTGGATATCAATCAACCTGATGAAGCTCGAGTCGTGGATGTCGATTTACTTTTTGAAGACGCTAAAGTTTTTTTCTTCACCGGGGGAGATCAGCTTAAAATCACTACCAAACTTGGGGGAAGTCCAATCGTAGAGAAAATTTTTAAACTGTTTAAGCAAGGTGGCACGATCGCTGGAACATCTGCTGGTGCGGCAGTCATGGGAAAAATGATGCTCGTCGGAAATGATCAATTGGATTCTCATAAAATTGGGAATTGGATGATGGCGCCAGGACTTGGACTTTTAGAAAATATGATTATCGATCAACATTTTGCTCAGCGGGGTCGAGTTGGCCGTTTGCTTGGTGCAGTCTCCATGAACCCGGGAGTGCTTGGCGTGGGCATCGACGAGAATACCGCTATTGTTGTGAAGCAAGATCATTTTCACGTCATTGGAGAGAACGCTGTTTATATTATTGATGGAACAGGTGTCACTTACACAAATATTTCAGAAGCATCGGCGGATAAAACCATGTCCTGTCACGATGTGCGCTTACATATTCTTTCAGAAGGCGAAACCTTTGATCTTATAATGCGTAAGCCTCATGCAAAAGATGCGAACTGAAGATGGCGTATTACGGCAGATAAAATAAACTGCGCCTATTATGCAAAACGCGTCATAAAAATATTAGATTCAAAAAGTAAAATTATAGGTCTCAAAAAATTCTCCCTTTATGTTGGCTTTGCCGAAGAGAAGAGTAGATCAAATATTCAATCTCATGTCGGGGACAAACCGCGCGATGCCTGTGCCTGTTCTCGTGAAACAGGATACATCTGCCCCAATATATATGCAGCCATATCTTCGCACAGTGAACTTAAACCATTTGAGTTTGAAAAACGAGACCCCCAACCGAATGAAGTTCTTATTGATATTATGTACTGCGGAGTTTGCCATTCAGACATTCATCAAGTTAGAAACGAGTGGAGAAACACTGTCTATCCGTGCCTCCCAGGTCACGAAATTGTTGGTAAAATTGTGAAGATGGGCGGTGATGTTAAAAAATTTAAAGTTGGAGACATGGCCGGCGTCGGCTGCATGGTTGATTCGTGCCACAAGTGCCCCGCATGCAAAGATGGTCTTGAAAATTATTGCGATGACGGATTCCTTGCGACGTACAACGGGAATATGCGCAAACCCACAACAGAAAATAATACTTTTGGAGGATATTCTGATTCGATTGTTGTGCCCGAAAATTTCGTTTTAAGAATTCCTCCAAATCTTGATCCAGCAGCAGCAGCTCCAATACTTTGTGCCGGTGTCACAACGTTTTCTCCAATGCGCCATTGGGATGTGAAAAAAGGGACAAAAGTGGGTGTAGCGGGATTGGGCGGATTGGGTCATATGGCAGTAAAATTAGCGATCGCTATGGGTGCTGAAGTGACGGTGCTCACGACTTCTATTGAAAAGAAAGATTATGCCCTTGAATTGGGTGCCATAGAAGTTATAGATGCGAATGATCATAAAGAAATGAGATCTAACGAAAAAACTTTGGATTTTATTATTAGCACTATTCCGCAGCCCCACGACGTGAATCCCTATGTGAAGCTTTTAAACCTCGATGGGCATCTTGTCATTGTGGGTTGTATTGCGCCTTTAACAAAACCAATAGACATGACTAAAATGATTCCAGATAGAAGAAGTCTGGGTTCTTCACTGATTGGAAGTATTGCGGAAACTCAAGACGTTCTTGATTTTTGCGCTAAAAATAACATTCAGCCGAATATAAAGATCATTTCAATTGAAAAAGTGAATGAGGCTTACGAAATCATAAATGACAAGAAAGCCGATTTTAGATATGTGATTGATATGGCTTCGATCAAGAGTAAAACGGAAATAACATGAAAACTGAACCCACGGTAATCACATACGATTCCAGATTTAAGAATGTCTATCGAGATCTTAATATTGCATGGAACAGAGATTGTTTTTCTCTCAAATACAGTTCTCGAGCCTGCCATCAATTTGTATCACAAGCTCGGTTTCAAAACTGTGAATCTCGGCCCACATCCCGATTACAAACGTTGCAACATTGAGGTCAAGAAATCACTTTAAAACATCCCGAGTTCAGTTGATCTTCCGGCAATCTTTTTATCTTTCGAGCGGGGGATTGAAAATGAAAATGTGGAACCGCGAGTAGAGCTCTCGACCCAGATTCTCCCTTTATGACTGTCGACAATTCCTCGGCATATGGCAAGTCCCAGGCCGGTCCCTTTTTTCTTAGAGGAATCAGTTTGCCAATAGCGATCAAAAATATGTTTTTGCTCTTGCTCAGAAATTCCAGGTCCTTTGTCAGAGATATAAAAAACCATGTCTGGCCCAACAGGATCAGCTCCTAAAGTAATTTGTGAACCAGCTGGAGAAAATTTGATTGCGTTGTTCATAAGATTAGAAAGAACTTGAATGATTCTTTCGCTATCACAAAAGAGTGACGGTAATTGGTCACCTTGACGCAGCTCGAACTGAATATTCTTCTCTTTAGTTGCCAACTCAAAAAGTTCGAAAACTTCCTGCAGTAATCCCTGAAGCGAAACATTTTTCTTTTCGAGCGTCAGAGAATTGTTTTTAAGTTTGGTGAGATCGAGGAGACTGTTGATTATGGCCGTGGCACGATTCAAAGCTCGATCAATATTTTTATTTCGTTTTTGAACGTCCGCTAAAGTGAGGTTGCCATTTTTCAGAGCTGAAAAAAGTAAAAGATCATTGCTCAGTTTGATTGCTGCAATAGGATTTTTAAGATCGTGGGCGACCGTCTCGACCACTTCCTCACGAATTTTTACTGCGTCTTGAGTTCTTCTCAATTGGCGAGAAGAAGATCTTAAAATAAATGCCGCCAGCCAAATAGAAAGAGTGATCGCAAAGATGCTCACAGCTACGAAAATATTTAAAAACTTTTCATTGGTTTGATTGATCAGAACTTTTTGTTCTTCCAGTTGCTTTTTTGTGTATCTCACAAAGTTTAAAACTGACGCTTGGAAAGCATCATGGCGAGGTTGTAGATTTATTTCAAATGCCTTTGCGAGTATCTTGAGGCTTTTATCAGAGTGAGCTGACATAAAATCATTCAAGATTTTGAGATAAAAGCCGCTTGCCGTTTCCATTGCTAGTATTAATTTTCGATGTTCGGCTGGAGAGTCTTCGGATTTCAAAGTGTTCAAATCTTTTAGAAATTTTTCAAGTGCCTCGTTTTCACGAGCTAAAAAACTGTGATTCTTGGTGATGAGGTATCCACGACTTGCGCTAACCAATGCTTCTTCTTCGGCTCGCAGTCTTTCGGAGATGATCAAATCTTGGGCATAATTGTCGACAATAGATCTGCTGGTCTTAATTGTTTCATTCAGCCCGTAAGCAGCAGTGACGGATATTGCCAAAGCAAGAATGATCAATCCTATAAAAGCCATTCCCAATTTAAAATCAAAGGCGGTAAGCTGTTTCATTTTGATTTCCTCCCAAAACTTAGGCTTCTCATAGATATAGATCCATTTTGAATTTCTTCAAACTCAAATCGGAGATCGTCTTTGTCATCACTTGATCCTAAAACATAAAGCAAAGGATAATAATGTTCTGGTGTAGGTATGCTCAACTTTCCCGCCGGAGATAAACTCGCTTTCGAAACGAGAGAGTCAAAATCACGTTCTAAAAGTTTTTCCTTAGCCCACTGATCAAAAGCTTCCGCCCAATCAAAAGGTTCCGCGTCTGCCTCCCACTTGATTTGTCGGAGATTATGAACGATGTTTCCGCTACCCAACACTAAAATTCCATTTTCGCGCAGGACACGCAGCTTTTTACCAAGCTCAAAATGATAACTGGAGGGTTGCTCGATATTTATGCTCATTTGTAAAACAGGAATATCTGCTTTAGGATAGAGGTGTCGGAGCACGGACCAAGTCCCGTGATCAAGGCCCCATGTTTCGTCATCTAAAATAACCTGAGGTTTTTCAACCAAGCGACTCACAAGTTCGGCAATTTCGGGACTACCGGGTGAAGGATATTGAATGTCAAAAAGCGGTTGTGGAAATCCATGAAAATCATGAATCGTGCGCGGCTGTTTCATATGAGTGATCCACGTGCCCTTGGTCAACCAATGTGCCGAAATACATAAAACCGCCTCGGGTTTAGGAAGTTCTCCGCCAAGTTTTTTAAGCATTTCAGTGAATTCATTGTCTGCGATTGCATTCATCGGTGAACCATGGCCAATGAACAGACTAGGGAGGCGAGGGGATTTCATGAGAACTATTCTAATAGGACAAAGTACGCCGGTACAAATCAAATTTTGGTGCTTTAATCAGCGCGTCACGCTGAGCCTACATTCGTTTTGGAGCTGAAAAATTTTACAACTGTTCACAAATTGCGTTATCATTTACTAGATAGAAACCCCATAGGAGAATTCCACTAAATAATGGCTCATCACGAGGCGTACCACGATCTTCCACCACGAGTTGTTTTTGCCACAATGACAGGCGTGGTTGCGGCTATGCTTCTAGCAGCACTTGACCAAACAATTGTGGGCACCGCCATGCCGCGAATTATTTCCGATCTCCACGGCTTTCAACACTATTCAGGTGTTTTAACCGCTTACATGGTGGCCGCTACAACCGCGGTTCCGATTGCCGGAAAATTAAGTGATTTTTACGGACGCAAATTTTTTCTACTGATGGGTGTGACTTTATTTATTGTAGCGAGCGTGCTTTGCGGAGGTGCGCAGAGCATGGCGCAGCTGATTACTTTCCGCGGAATCCAAGGTTTAGGCGCGGGCATCACTCAGTCGATGGCCTTCACAACCATTGCTGATTTATTTCCACCCGCGCGTCGCGGTCGCGTGACGGGAATCATGGGCGCAGTTTTTGGATTTGCCAGTGTGGTTGGTCCAGCCGTTGGGGGATTTCTTACCGATGGTCCGGGATGGCGCTATGTATTTTATGTGAATTTACCTATTGGCGTGATCGCTATTCTCATTCTCATTTTCTTTTTTCCACATATCAAGGTGAAGCGAAAGGCCAAACCGAAAATTGATTACGCAGGAGCGATTTCGCTGGTTCTTTGGGTGGTTCCTCTTCTACTCGCACTCAGTTGGGGGGGACGGGACTACGCTTGGAATTCTTTACTGATCAGAGGTTTCATCACGGGTGCGATCATCATGCTTGGAGTTTTCTTTTACATCGAAACAAAAGCGAGTGAGCCCATTGTTCCTTTGACGTTGTTTAAAAATAAAGTGATTTGGACTTCAATGTCGGCCGCTTTGATTGTGGCCATGGGAATGTTCGGCACTACACTTTTTATTCCTCTTTTTATTCAAGCAGTGATTGGAACTTCGGCGACCAAGAGTGGCGCAGTCATGATGCCACTCACGTTGTCTTTGATTTTGTGTAGTATCGCTTCAGGGCAAATCATTACAAAAATTGGCCGCTACAGAGTGGTTGCAATTGTTGGAGTATTTCTAAATCTTTTAGGAATGTTTTTACTTTCGAGAATGGACGCCACCACTCACTACTATACTGTCGTCAGAAATATGATTGTCATGGGTTTGGGTCTTGGCGCAACCATGCCAGTGTTTAATCTGGCAGTGCAAAATGCGGTGGAAGTTAAATTTGTGGGTGCAATCACTGCGACAGTTCAATTTGTCAGATCGATTGGTGGTTCACTAGGTGCCGCTGTTTTTGGATCAGTATTAGCCAATCAATTTGCACCGGCATTTTACAGATCTCTCCCACCACATTATTTAGACGTGATCCCCATGGAGCAGCTCAAGAAATTAGAAAATCCTCAGAGTCTCTTGCATGCTGGAGATGACATGATCATGAAAAAAGCATTTGAAGGTTTTGGTCAAAATGCCACGGCCATGATTGAAGCCGTAAAAGTCGCAGCAAAGATTGGACTCACGGAAGCACTTCATCGAGTTTTTATGCTGGGAACTTTTTTACTGATGATTGGTGTGGTGATTGCTTTCATGTTGAAAGATCTCCCTTTAAGAAAAACTAACAAGCCTGAATCCACCGCGATGCCCATCGAATAAATTAAAAGTAATAAAGTACGCCGAGAGAACCTGTCGGTGCAGCCACAAATTGTGTTAAATCGAGCATGGCAGAAATTTCACCAAAGAGGGAAAATCCAGCCCAGTCACCATGAAGCTGCATAAATTGTAATCCAAACGATGGGAAGAAAAGATTTTTTTGAAATTGGCCGGATTGTCGTTCGTCACCAGTCAAAATTTTATCGGCTAAATAAGAAGGGGTGGATTTTGTGATTGTGCCTTTGCCCGTGCTTGCCCAATTGGTGTAACCGAAAGCTAAGTATGGCATGAGCCAATCGCCGGCAAGAACGTATCTCCCTTGAAACATGAACGATTGAAAGCCTTCACCACCGCCAAAGCCCGCGCCAAAACTCCAATTGGGTGTGAAGTTCAAATCTAAAATCGCTCCGCCTAAACCAAGTGAACCTGCGGCCTGAAGTCCGACTCCAAATCTGCGAATTTTTCTCATTTCAACGCCAGATTCAGCTTCTTTGAAGGGTACTTGTGATTTTTCAACAGTGTCTACGCTGTCGTCTTCCTGAATTTGTTTTCGAGCGAAGCCCTCACTACTTGTTAAAGTCAGTGCAAAGGGCACCGTGAGAAGAGCTAAGAAAACTTTAAAATTATTTTTGCGCATAGTTCACCCCTTAGAAAATCTTAGCTCGAATTCCGTCTTTTTGCAGAAATTCTTTTATGGCGGCTCTGTCCATCGGCTCTAATCTCCAGATCAAGTCGTGAATGAGCTCAAGCGTTCGTTTGCCTTCGGGAGTGCGCACTCGGTCAGTGAGTTCTCTTGCGCCTTCAGAAATTTCCACTAGGTTTTTAAGAAGCTTAGAAACTTCCACATCTTTGGTCGTTTTATCGAGTTGAACAAGAGTTGTATTCAGTTTTGTCACTAGGCTGTCTAGCAGAACAAGCGTGTGGGTGATGCTGCCTTCGTTTTTAGAAATGAGATCAACAACTTTACCCGCTAATCCGTAACTTTGAGAAATAAGTTGATCAATACGTGGAGGATCTTCGCCGCGGATTCGGGCGTTCTCATCCAGCGCCGGGGTACTCATGGAACCGGGAGAAATTTCCAAAAACTTCTCGCCAATAATTCCTGCTAGATTGACGAAAAATTTTGAATCTTTTCGCACGCTATCGTGAGCTTTTTTGTCGATGCTGATTTTAATTCTAAGTTTAACTTCTTCCCCTTTTTCGTCTTTTTGAGAAGTGTCGAAATCAATGCTCTCTACTTTTCCAACTTTAATTCCCATAACTCTGACGGGGGATCCTACTTCAATGCCGCCGGCGTAATTATAAAGAACGAAAATATTATAATTGTTGAGGAACGGGTTGAGTGCGCCCATTAACCAGGCAAATATCACCAGCATGATAATGCCAGCAAAAAACATGAAACCAACTTTTCTTTGAATCGTCACTGAAATTTTCCTCTCTCAATAAAGAAAGCTAAACATATAGGTCAGAATGAAATCCAGCATAATTATTAAAATGGCATTAGTGACAACGGCTTTTGTTGTGGCGGTGCCAACACCTTCCGCTCCGCCTTCACAATTGAATCCGTAGAAACAACTCACCACTGGAATCACACTTCCAAATACCGCGGCTTTCACCATTGCTAAGACAACATCTTTAAACGAAGCGAAATGAACCATCGCATTTAAGAAAGCTTCTTGGGTGAAGTGCAGATTGTGAACACTGATGAGCATGCAGAAAAAGAGGCAAGTAGCATTGGCAAAAATGACTAACAGAACCGAAGAAAATATACTCGCAGTAAAACGTGGAACGACTAAATATCGCATAGGATCGATGTTTAGAAGTTTGAGTGCGTCTAGTTGTTCGCTAACTTTCATGGTGCCAACTTCTGCTGCAATCCCTGCTCCCACTCGCGAAGTGAGCAGGAGTGCTGTGATGACCGCTCCCAATTCTCTTAAAACCAGCAGTGCTGCAAATCCAGGAACAAGATCCGTGGAATGAATAACCAAATTGATATGGTAAGAATATTCTAGAATCGTCACTCCCGCTGCAAAACTCACGGAAAATAAAACTACCGGGGCGCTTTTAAAACCAATAAAATAAATTTGATCGATAGTTTCTTTGAATCGAAACGGTGGTGAAAACAAAGTCATCACAAATTCAATCAAGTAGTCAAGCCAGGCTACAGAACTTTTGGAAAATGTAATGATTTGGGCTCCTGTTTTATCCGTGAAACTTGAAAGTGACATGGTTACATCCCTTTCTCTATCGCATTGAGAATAAAACTAGTGAACCAGTCGAGGAGCGTGATGCCTACCATTGTGGAAAGAGCAGTTGCAATCACCGCGCGACCAACTCCTTTTGAGCCACCGCGCGCGGAGTAACCTTTGTAAGTGCAAATCGCCGCAAGCAGGAGCGAAAACATAAAACATTTGACTAGTCCGCTGGTGATACTTGCGCCATTCACGTAATTGGGAATAGCACTAATGTAACGGCTCATATTCATTCCTGCTACGACAACTCCTAGTAGAGCGCCACCAAAGATAGAAATGAGCATCCCTGCCAGCAGTAGGAAAAAACTACTGACGATAATTCCTATAAAACGTGGCACCACAATGTATTGAATTGGATTTGTTCCCAAGCATCTCATGGCATCAATCTGCTCTGTGACTTGCATTGTCCCTAATTCGGCGGAGGTGTAAGCGCCAACTTTACCGCTCAACATGAAAGCAATGAGCAGCGGGCCAAGTTCGCGAATGGTGGCACTTGTGGAGAGGCCACCGAGGACACTGAGCGCATCGAATTGTTTGAGTTGAGCGCAAAATTGAATGGTCAAAATTCCGCCAACAAAGAAACCAGAGAATAATGTTGTCGTTAAAGATTGTGCAGTCACGCTGTAGATTTGTTGGAGAACGCTTGCGCGGTCGGGTGGAGTTTTCCACATTGTCACAAGAATTTCTCTTAAGAATAAAAGTGCTCCGCCGATTTCATCGAAGATGTTTGTTAAAGAAGTTATCATGTTACAACGTCTCTCAAAAAATCCTGAACCAAAGGATGTTTGGATTTTCTCATTTGCTCGGGAGTTCCTTGATCTGCGATGTTGCCTTCATGTAAAAGGATGATGCGATCGGCGATTTCAAGTGCGCATTTCATATCGTGAGAGACAACCACGGAAGTGACGTGAAGCTTGTGGGAGAGAGCCGCAATCAGTTGATTGATAGCAGTCGTTGTGACCGGATCAAGTCCAGTAGTAGGTTCATCAAATAAAAGATAATCTGGCTCGAGAGCAATTGTTCGCGCCAAGCTCACACGTTTTTGCATTCCGTAGCTAATGGTGTTTGGGAATTTATTTTCGACTCCCTTGAGGTTCACAAGCTCCAAATTTTTCCGCACTCGATCAGAAATTTCTTTTTCGGTCAGATTTGGAAAATGTTTTCTCAGCCCGAAAGCAATGTTGTTGAAAATCGTCATGGAATCAAAAAGTGCGGGCTGTTGAAAAACCATGCCGCATCTTCGGCGGATAGGAAAGTATTCCAACTCAGAAAGGTTTGAGATTTTCTTGCCATCAAGGAAAATCTCCCCGCCATCAGGTTGCAGCAAGCCTACAATGTTTTTCAACATCACGGATTTTCCGGTTCCTGATCTTCCTATGACAAAAAGTATTTCGCCTTTTCCCACTTCGATGTCGATGCCACGTAAAACCTTTTTTGCGCCAAAGCTTTTCTGCAAATTTCTAATTTCAATTGACATCGGAAAACCTGCCGGTGATAAAATCCTGAATTCGCTCGTTAGGAAATTTTTTGGTTTCCTCCACTGACCCCGTGATGATCAATTTCCCATCGATCAGCACGGCAATTCTGTCAGCTATTTGGTATGCTCTCTGCATGTCATTGGTGATAATCACAATAGTGCTGAAAAATTCTTTTTGTAATTTTAAAATCAGATCGACAATGATTCTACTGGTGATTGGGTCAAGACCGGCTGTGGGGTCATCGTAGAGAATTATCTCAGGAGTAAGAACTAGCGCTCGAGCGATTCCAACTCTTTTTTGCATTCCACCCGAAATTTCATCGGTGAAAAGCTGAGAGGTGTTTTCTAAATCAACCGCCGTTAAAAATTTCTCTACTCGTTTAATGATATCCGCTTCACTTAAGTTTTTATAAACTTCTCTCAAAGGAAACGCCAAATTTTCGCCAACCGTCAACGAATCAAAGAGAGCGTTCTTTTGAAAAAGCATTCCAATTTTATCCATGAGAGTTTTACGAATCAAACGTGAGGATTTGTAAACGTTCTGTCCATGAATTAAAACTTCGCCTTGGGAGGGTGGAATAAGGCCAGAAATAATTTTGAGAAGTGTGGATTTCCCTTGTCCACTGGGCCCGACAAGCACAAGCCGTTCTGCTCGACGCATCGCAAGGTTTACTCCAGAAAAAAGCGGCGTGACACAGGAGCCGTGTGCATCAAAAGTATGGGAAATGTTTTTGAGCTGGATGACTTCCACATAAAGATACTGACTGGCCTTCAAAGAGGTTGCAATGACTTTCTATTTAAAGCTAAAAACTATAGGTACATAAAAAAATCTAACATCACTTTCTCAAGGAGACCGTATGACTCAAATGAGGGCTCAATACGAAAAAATAAAAGTCCCCGCAGGACAAAAAATCACCGTGGGAGCAAATGGTGATTTAAATGTCCCGGAAAATCCCATTATCGCTTTTATTGAAGGTGATGGCACTGGTGCCGACATCTGGCAGGCAAGCGTTCGTGTTTTCGACGCAGCCGTCGAAAAAGCTTACAATGGCAAACGCAAAGTCAGCTGGATGGAAATCTACGCCGGTGACAAAGCATCCAAAGTTTATAACGGTCAATTCTTCCCGCCGGAAACTTTAGATGCCGTTCGTGAATTTGTTGTGGCGATCAAAGGTCCTTTGTCCACTCCAGTTGGTGGTGGCATGCGGTCTCTGAATGTGGCGATGAGAAAAGAACTCGACCTCTACGCCTGTATTCGCCCTGTCAAATGGTATCCTGGTGTTCCTTCACCCGTCGTTGAACCACAAAAAGTGAATATGACAATCTTCCGTGAAAACACCGAAGATGTTTACGCGGGAATCGAATGGCAAGCAGGATCTCCTGAAGCCAACGAAATGATCGCGCTGATAAAGAAATTTAAAAAAGACGTCAGGCCAAATTCTGCCATTGGTGTGAAGCCCATGAGTGAATTTGGATCCAAGCGTTTGGTTAAAAAAGCGATTGAATACGCCATCGAAAAGAAATGCCCCAGTGTGACTCTTGTTCACAAGGGCAACATCATGAAATACACAGAAGGCGCGTTCAAAGACTGGGGCTATCAGGTAGCCGCCACAGAATTTGCCGATCAAACGATCACAGAGAATGAAGTCTTTGAAAAGTTCGGCGGAAAAACTCCTGCTGGGAAAATCATGATCAAAGATAGAATCGCTGACAATATGTTCCAGCAAGCTTTGCTCCGTCCTGATGAATACTCTGTACTTGCAACTCCTAATTTAAATGGCGATTACATCAGTGATGCGTTAGCAGCACAAGTTGGCGGATTAGGAATTGCTCCTGGTGGAAATATTGGAGACGGCTTTGCTGTCTTTGAAGCCACCCATGGCACAGCTCCTAAGTACGCTGGCCAAGACAAAGTCAATCCAGGTTCCGTGATTCTGAGCGGGGCGATGATGTTCGAATATTTGGGCTGGAAAGAAGCTGCGGCTCTTATCGAAAAAGGTTTGACCAAAGCCATCGAAAATAAAACTGTAACCTATGATTTCGAACGACTCATGAAGGGCGCAAAACTTTTGAAATGCTCTGAATTTGGGACTGAAATCATAAAACAAATGTAATTGAGATCTCTCGAAAAAATAAAGGAATACAAAATGGCAGAATTTAGAAGAAAAAAGATTACGGTTGTTGGAGCAGGATTTGTTGGATCTACTGCAGCTCACTGGGCTGCTTCTAAAGAACTTGGCGATGTTGTTTTAGTCGATATCAATGAAGGCGCGGCCAAAGGTAAAGCCTTGGATTTATTTGAAGCCTCCCCTGTTGAACTCTTTGATTCAAACGTGATGGGCACAAGCAATTACGCGGACACCGCAAATTCTGACGTTGTCATTATCACTGCTGGAATGCCTCGCAAACCTGGAATGAGCCGAGACGAGCTGCTAGCCATCAACACAAAAATTGTTAAAGAATGCACTGAGGGCATCGTTAAATATTCTCCTAATGCGGTTCTGATTATTGTCAGTAATCCTCTTGATGCTATGGCTTACGTCGCTAAAAAAGTTTCAGGATTCCCCAAAAATCGCGTTATCGGAATGGCCGGCGTTTTAGATGGAGCTAGATTTAAATCTTTCATTGCTGAAGAATTAAAAGTCAGCGTCAAAGATGTTCAGGCATTTGTTTTAGGCGGACACGGAGACACGATGGTCCCCATGCCTAGACATTGTTCTGTTGGCGGAGTGCCTTTGATGGAAATTCTCCCCAAAGATAAAATCGACAAACTTTTGGAGAGAACCCGCAATGGTGGCGCCGAAATTGTAAATCTGCTTAAAACAGGCAGTGCTTACTATGCACCTTCTGCTAGTGCCGTACAAATGGCTGAAGCTATTTTAAAAGATCAAAAACGTATTCTTCCCTGCGCGGCTTACCTCGAAGGCGAGTATGGAGCTAAGGGTATTTTCGTTGGAGTTCTTTGTAAGATCGGTGCCGGTGGTATCGAACAAATCATCGAAGTGAAATTAAACGAAGAAGAAACTGCGGGCCTGCAAAAAAGTATCGCCGCCGTTCAAGAGCTTGTCACTGCTCTTAAAATGTAAGGAAATAATTAAATGAATATTCATGAGTATCAAGGGAAGCAGTTGTTGTCCGCCCAAGGAGTAAAAGTTCCTCAAGGCAAAGTTGCTTTTTCAGTTGCCGAAGCTGTGAAAAATGCGAAGGAAATTCCCGGTGGCGTTTGGGTTGTCAAAGCGCAAATCCATGCTGGTGGTCGAGGCAAAGGTGGCGGCGTAAAGGTAGTAAAGACAATTGAAGATGTCGAAAAAGCCGCCAAAGCTATCTTGGGAATGACATTGATCACTCACCAAACTGGTCCCGAAGGAAAAGTTGTTAAAAAACTTTTGATCGAAGCCGGATGTAAAATCAAAAAAGAATATTACGTTGGTGTTGTTGTCGATCGAGCTATTGGAAAAGTTGTCGTGATGGCCTCTTCCGAAGGCGGAATGGAAATTGAAACTGTCGCTGAAACTAGCCCAGAGAAAATTTTTAAAGAACCCATTGACCCCGCAATTGGACTTTCTCCTTTTCAAGCGAGAAAGCTCGCATTTGCAATCGGAATTCCCAATGAGGCTATTTCCAAAGCTGTGAAATTTTTCACTGCTCTTTATGACTCTTACGTGAAGTACGATTGCAGCATCGCTGAAATCAATCCTCTCGTGGTCACTGAAGACAATGACATCATGGCTCTCGATGCAAAACTTAATTTCGATGACAACGCTCTCTTCAGACATCCCGAAATTTTAGAGATGCGCGATCTCGATGAAGAAAATTTGCACGAGATTGAAGCAAGCAAATATGGTCTTAGCTATATTTCGCTCGAAGGAACAATCGGGTGTTTAGTCAACGGCGCTGGTTTGGCTATGGCCACAATGGACATCATCAAACTTGCTGGTGGCGAGCCCGCAAATTTCCTAGATGTTGGTGGCGGCGCAGACAAAGCAAAGGTGACAGCGGCATTTAAAATCATCATGGCTGATACAAAAGTAAAAGCGATTTTGGTTAACATCTTCGGCGGTATCATGAAATGCGACATTATTGCTGAAGGCGTGATTGCCGCGGCCAAAGAAATTGGACTTAAAGTTCCTTTGGTTGTGCGCTTAGAAGGAACCAACGCAGAAAAAGGAAAAGAAATTTTGAACAACTCCGGTCTTAAAATCACTTCAGCTGACGGAATGGGCGACGCCGCCAAAAAAGTCGTCGCTGCTGCCCAAGCGTTTATTGGAGGTACCCATTGAGTATTCTCGTCAACAAGAACACTAAAGTGCTTTGCCAAGGTATTACTGGCGCACAAGGAACTTTCCACACTAAGCAGGCTATCGAATACGGAACAAAAATGGTCGGGGGAATCACTCCTGGAAAAGGTGGGGGAACTCACGAAGGTCTTCCTATTTTTAACACAGTTGATGAAGCCGTTAGAAAAACCGGCGCAAACGCCAGCGTGATTTATGTTCCGCCTCCATTCGCGGCAGATGCAATTATGGAAGCTGTCGATGCAAAATTGGAACTCGTCGTGTGCATCACCGAAGGTATTCCCGTTTTGGATATGATTCGAGTGAAGAGATTCATGGAAGGTAAGAAAACTCGTTTGATCGGACCTAACTGTCCCGGAGTCATCACTCCCGGAGAATGTAAAATCGGGATCATGCCCGGCCACATTCATTTGCCAGGCCGTATTGGCGTTTTGTCCCGCTCTGGAACTTTGACTTACGAAGCGGTCGGCCAATTGACTAAGCTTGGAATTGGTCAAAGCTCTTGCGTGGGCATTGGTGGAGATCCCGTCAATGGAACTAACTTCATTGACGTATTGGAACTCTTTAATGCTGATCCTGGAACAGATGCTGTCATCATGATTGGTGAAATCGGTGGTTCTGCTGAAGAAGAAGCAGCACTTTGGATCAAAAAATACATGGAAAAACCTATCGTTAATTTCATTGCTGGAGCGACTGCTCCCCCTGGAAAGCGTATGGGCCATGCTGGAGCCATCATTAGTGGCGGTCACGGGACAGCAGATGAAAAATTTGCGGCACTAGCAGCGGCTGGTTGCAAAATCGCCCGAAGTCCTGCAGAACTAGGCAGCACACTTAAAGCCGCGATCAGTTAATCAGGAATTTTGTTAAAAATTTTTTCGAGGAGTAATTTATGAAAGAACAAACATTAAGCATTATCAAACCTAATGGCGTTAAAAAGAATGTCATCGGAAAAGTCATTGAACGTTTTGAATCACAAGGTTTGAAAATTGTTGCTGCTAAACTTATGACTCTCACCCAAGCTAAAGCTGAAGGATTCTACGCTGAACACAAAGCACGTCCATTTTTCGGTGAACTTGTTGGTTTCATGAGTTCTGGTCCCGTTTTGGTTATGGTTCTTCAAGGACCCGGAGCCGTGGACAAGAATCGCAAAATCATGGGCGCGACAGATCCTGCTAAAGCAGATGCTGGAACAATCCGCAAAGATTTCGGCGATAGCATGGGCGAAAACACAGTGCACGGATCAGACAGTGCGGCAAGCGCTGCTCGAGAAATTGCTTTTTTCTTCGAACCAAACGAACTTGTTAACCAATAACCCGAGCGACAAGCCTTTGATTGGGCAGGAGATTCAACTTAAGGTTGAATCTCTGGCTCATGGAGGCGCTGCCGTTGGTCGCGCTCAGGACTTTGTTTTCTTTGTACCTTTTGCGGCCCCTGGTGATGAAATCCAGGCGCGCGTCACTGAAGTAAAAAAGAACTACGCCGAAGCTGAATTAATTAAGATTATTGCTCCTGGTCCCCGCCGAGTCACTCCGCCATGCGAAGTTTTTGGCAAATGTGGCGGTTGTCAGTGGCAGCACGTTTCATACGAAGAGCAACTTCAACAAAAACAAAATATTGTCATGCATGCGCTTTCGAGAATTGCTAAAGAACAAAAATTTGAAGTGAAGCCAATTATTGCATCGCCTGAGAAATTCAATTACCGCAATCGAGTACAAGTAAGAACATTAGGCTCGGCCGCTGGATTTTACCGTAAAGGTAGTCATGAGCTCGTCAGTTTTGACAAATGTCACATTGTTGAGCCATCCATCAACGACGAAATCTCAAAAATTAAAGCTGAAATAATAAATTATCGTGCCGAGCACGAGTCTAAAATTGAAATATTCATTGCCGAGAGCGGTAAAACTGTTCGATCTCAAGATCAAAATCATGGTGAGGAATTTGGATTCGCACAAGTAAACACAAAACAAAACAAGCAGATGATTGCCTATGTGCAAAGCTTGATAGGAAATCCACAAAGTGGGTTCGGCCGAAGCAGTCTGTTAGAGCTTTTCTGCGGCAATGGTAATTTCTCAATGCCACTGATCGAAAACGGTTGGGATGTTTACGGAATTGATGGCAATAGAGCTGCCATTTCGGACGCCCGGGAGAAATTACGTCTCATATCGGATAAAAATAAAAACACTGGTTTTAATCCTCGAGCGTTCTTTTCAAGTGATGACGCCACAGCTGGGGTCGAAAAATTGTTGGATCAGCGGCGTACGTTTGAAACTTTGTTGGTTGATCCGCCCAGAACTGGAATGACCGAGCCTCTGGTAAATAATATTGCCGAGGTAGGAGTGAAAACTTTGGTTTACGTGAGTTGCAATCCGGCTACGTTTGCTAGAGATTGGGCGAGAATCAAAGCTGCCACCAAATTGAAATTAGTGAGCGTTCAACCGTTTGATATGTTTCCACAAACATTTCATGTGGAGCTTGTCGCTCTCGCCACTCTCTAACCGTTAAGTTTATTTTGTGGAATAGAGCATCAGCTTTGAGATAAGTCCGGTGCAGACTCGAGTGACTTCAGAATTGGGTTTGTCTTTTCTAAGCCGATCCATATTCAATTTGCCTAATTGTGTTTTAAAGCTAAGGTTCATTTTTTCTGAAAATATTCTATGTCTATTTGTGAGGACTCTTTCGATGAAGCCACTCTCATAATCGCGAGCGTCTATTTCAATAGCCGACCAAAGTTTATTTTTTATTTCCAAATTATTTGCGAACTTCGCGGAAAGTCTATTCAATCGCGATCTCTTAAAAGCTAAGGCATTTCCGTACATCTCGCGAGCGAGAGTGGTCAGCAAGCGTGCATCGAAATCTCCATGCCCGTCTAACAATTTATCCACAAATACAAAAACGATAACCGGAATGTCGGAGTGGTGAGGCACGAACGGATAAAAAGCGGAGAAGGCGAGACCCTCGGAAGATTTTGTTCGATAGAAAACTTCTGGCTTAGCCAAAAAAGGATGTGCAGCAGACGTTGTGAACGTAATAATAACGTCAGGATTTATCGTTTGTGAAATTTTAAGAGTGACACCGGGAGGTGGAAATTCAGGCAAAATTGCAATTGCTTCGAAAATCGAAGTTGATACCTGGCTAGGCATTTTGGAAACACTTTCGTTGACCGTTATCGAATAAGTAAGAGTTTCATTCTTCACTAATTCAGACCGCATTGCCGCAGTCGCAGGAATAGGCAAAATCGATAAAACACCTAAAGTCGTAGTTATTAGGGTCAGTAAAATATTATTTCTCATTATCAATTCCCACCGTTCTTAGTTGAATCAGCATAGAGCAAAAATGGTGCCGCATCGCTGGTGAAATACCAGCAATTGGTCTCTCAGTTTTTTACTTTTCTTCACGCTGGTGACGCCAAAATTCGTCACAACATCATCGATTTGATTTAAAAACCATCCAGGCTACTCCGGGCAGGTCCCATTCTTGTAATATGGAGGTTTAGGCTTATGTATACGGTTTTTAACAGGTTAGCAATAACCCCTCTCATTCATGGTTTGATTTTATTAATGTTTGTGCAGAATGCCCAAGCCAAAGACACTCCTATCCAGCAAACTCTGAAAAATGCCGCCACCAAAATTTCAGAGAGCGAACATCCAGCCGTGAAACTGGCACTAGGATCGGTCTCAAGGATGGGAAAAACATATTTCACCGCTCTCGGTCTCATCGTTGCCAAAGAAGCGCTCAAGAGGCTTTCCGATGATAACTTAGATTTGAATCAAGAGAATGTAGATAAAAAAGTTGCCGAAATTCAACACGAGTGGGGCATAGGTGAACAGGTGGCGTTTAAAACTGCGGATGGACTTGGTTTGTTTCTTCCGATTGTCGCTGGAACAGAGGGCATTGGATTTTTAGCAGGAAAAGCCATCCCAATGTTGAAATTGAATGGTGGCTTTTTATCAAAAATATTTCCAACTTTCGTTGCAGCGACAGCGGTTTCATTAGGCAATAATTTTATAGATGAAACAATTCGCTTAGCAGCACTTGATGTCATTGAACACCCGCTGAAATTTGGCGGAGTAAGCGATAGCGAAATGAAGCAATTGACGCTGCTTCAAGAAAGAGTTGGTCCTTCTTATTTTTATTGGGGCCTTGAGCATGGGGGAGTGATCACCCATCGGGCTTACGAAAAAGTATTTACGGCTCTTACTTATTTTCTTCATGACAACAGTTTGCAAAGCCTAATTTGGGGCCGAGTATGGAGAGAAACCGCGTTAAGCGGAAATACTCTCACTTCGCTCATTGGAACAACCATTGGTGGAGTATCTCTCAATAAATTCATCGCAAAAGATCGAACATGGAGTGGACCTAAAAAAATTATAATAGGTGTCGGCGTAGCTACTTTTTTCGGAAATATGGTTTCTGATAAATGGAATGATAAGATCACGGAACTGACTCGCGAGGCGTGGGGCAAACTTTATGAAACCCGTTTAGATAGAACAGAACTGTACGGCGCCAAATCTCATCAAGAATTGCTCTTTATTCTAAAAGCTGCTCAAGAAAAGCGTGAAAAACTCAGTAACACACTTCTTTCTGTTTCTAAATTGTCGGTTGATAAAATTGAAGCGCTAGTGACTGAACAAAGAAAGATTGTTTCAAGACTTGAACAGGTCACAGCCAATGGAATTTTAAATACCGTTAGCAATTCTAGACTGCTGCTACTTCAATCGCCAGAACTCAAGAATCGCCTTGAAAGTCGTAAGACCGAAAATCAAAATGCGGCGGCCTTCTATCAATCGATGATCACAAAGTCACTTAACAGCCTAATAGCCAATTACGGGGAAGATGCTCAGACTCTCGATGCGGTGTTAGCTAGTGCGTGGCTTACCGAAGTTGATAGAGGCGCACTGTCATATCACTTGGCTCGGATCTCGCGTATTCAGAAAAAATTAACCACGCTTCAAGCGATTATTTTGAGGGAATATAACCCTAAAGATTTAATAAATCCTTATGCCTCGAGTGAGTATGGAATGGCCCGTTTGGAATTGGATGCAATTTCACTATGGGGTCTCTCTGAAGATAAGTGGATAACCGAATAATAGAGTTGTTTTTATCGCGACCGTTTGTTAGCCATAAGCTATGGTAAAAACTCATAAATATTCTGCAGCTTTGAGGTGCCTTGTCGAGATTTTGTGTATTGGCTTGCTCGCGACCGGTTGTTCGACTTCAGATACCAAAAAAGAAGAAGCGCAAGTCTATCTACGAGTGGGAACGAGCCAACTCATCAAAGGTAACTACCAACTAGCTTTAAGCTCACTTGCATCTGCAGAACAATTAGATCCCAATGATGCCATCATTCAAAATAACTTCGGATTGGCTCTTTTTGTAAAAAAAGATTTTGGCCGCGCAGAGATACATCTTCGTAAAGCTATTTCTATCAACCCAAAGTACAGTGACGCTAAAAATAACTTAGGTCGAGTGCACATTGAATTAGCCCGTTATGACGAAGCCGTCACAGAACTGACTGAAGTCGTGAAAGATCTTACTTATACGAGCGTTGAAAAAGCCTATGTCAATTTGGGCTTAGCCTACATTAAAAAAGGTGAATACAACACGGCTCTCGTCCAGTTGAAAAAAGCAATTGATGCCAACAATAAATTTTGTCCAGCATACAACTACTATGGTCAAGCTCTATTCGGATTACAAAAATTTGACCAAGCTGCGGAATCATTTGAGACTGCGCTCAAGCTCTGTAATAATAATTATGATGAGGCTCATTACAATAGCGGTCTGAGTTATTACAAAATCGGACAAAAAGAAAAGGCGAAAGCCCGCCTCGAAGAGGTTGTTAAACTTTATCCGGGAAGTGAGTACGCCGCGAAAGCAAAAGCGATGCTCAAAATTATAAGATGAAAGAAATTGGAAAACTGTTAAAAGAAAAACGCGACTCTCTAAAAATTTCTTTAGAGGAAGTTTCTGCGGCAACAAAAATCAATATTAAAATTCTTCAGTCTCTCGAAGCTGGCGATTTAGAAAAACTTCCGGCAAAAACATTCGTTCGCGGTTTTGTCCAAACTTATGCAAAATATCTCGGGCTTGATTCTAAAGAAGTTTTAGCAAAGCTCCAGGAAACCATTGGTTCGACTCGTCCCAAAACTCCTGTCTACGTTCCCGATCTGAATGCATCGAATGAGCCTACAGCTGCAAAAGATCGAATCATGTCAAAATCAATGAGCAGCGGTGGAAGCTGGATCACTGGTGTAGTGATTGTGGTTCTGATATTATCAATAATCGTCATTCAAAAAATTGTCTCTCGACGTGAAGCGGAAATGAAAGTGGCTGGCATTCAAGCCATCACCGGTAACGATTCTCCTGTCAATATTCCTGCGCCCTTGCCACCAGCTTCAGATTTGCCTGTACCTGTGCCTACTGCTTCTGTTGGACTCACACCTTTGATTCCCGCTCCTACCCCTACTCCGCCACCTTTAGTGCCTCCTGCAGCTAAACCAGAAGTTAAACCAGAAGCTAAAATTGAAGTTAAAAAAACCGTTGTGGTTGCTGCTCCCACTCCTTCGCCAATACCTAAAGAAACTCCCAAGTCCACACCTGTAGCTGTTGTTGTTCCTTCACCAACGCCAGTTGCTGTTGTCGTACCTGTCCCTGTAGAGGATGCACCTCTTGTGCCCCAAACAATGATTATTGAAGCCTTGAACAACGTGAGTATTAAAGTCAGCATCGATGGAAAAGCTGCACAAGAAATCAATATGGCGTCAGATCAAATTCAAACTTTCAAAGCCAAGGGAAAAATTAGAATTTCAACCACCAATGGTGGTGCGATCAGTGTGATTCACAATGGTCACGAGATTGGCGTTCCAGGAAACTTGGGGCAACCTAAAACTCTAGCTTTTCCCTGATCATGATTGTACAAATCTGGATCATCGCTTTAATAATCAAAATTTCCCTTCTCCCATATCTACCCATCACGCCAGATGAAACTTATTATTTTGCGTGGGGACGCCATCTTCAATTGAGTTATTTCGATCATCCACCTTTTGTTTCATGGCTTATGTGGATAGGGGGATTTTTTTGGAAGACACCCTTTGGAGCAAGACTTCCCGGAGTGATTTTCGAGCACGTTGGAATCCTCCCTTGGATGGCTCTTTTGAAGAGAACCGGTTTCTCAAACAAAATGTTGGTTCTTTGGATACTTGCAATTCTAGTTGGACCAATGACAGGGCTTGGCGGGTTCATTATCACTCCCGATGTTCCGTTGATATTTTTCTGGGGACTTTCACTTTTGGTTTTTCATCACGCCGTGGAAAAACCCACCGGAAACATGTGGCTCCTGTTGGGCGTCACTTTTGGTTTCGGACTTTTGTCAAAATACACGATGATTTTGTTCCTACCGGCAATGCTCCTTTGGATTTGCCTCGAGAAAAAAAATTATCTGTTAAAGAAACGCGGACCTTGGATAGGGTTAGCTTTAGGATTTGTCATTTTTCTTCCTGTGGTCATTTGGAATTATCAAAATCATTTTGCCTCATTCAAATTCCAAACCTTGCACGGACTTTCGAGTTCTGGGTTCATACATTTTAAGTGGCCACTCGAATATATTTTAGGACAAATTGGATTACTGAATCCATTTCTCGCCGGATTGGCAATCATTGGATGTGTTAAATATTATCGGACGCAAAAGCTGCTTATTATATTTGGGCTTTTCCCGGTGGCGTTTTTTCTACTCACTTCCTTCCGTGCACGAGTAGAACCAAATTGGCCCGTCTGCGCTTATCCCGCTCTGACCGCTATGGCCGTTCTTGCTGCCTCATTGAAAGAGCGAAGTGAAAGAAACTCTTATCTTACTATCTATAAAACCGGAGTCTTAATTTCAGCGATGTTTTTCGTGGTGATCGTATCTCACGCAATCAAACCATGGCTTCCCATTTCTCGTGACATGGACCGCACTACGATTTTGCGGGAGTGGCAAGGCGATATTCTTATCTTGAAAAAATATTCACCGCTTTATGGAAGAAGTTATCAGATTTCTGCTTATCATTCTTATTTTCGAGATGCAGATAAAGAAGTCATCAAACCTTCAGGCATGGATCGAAAAGATTTTTACGACTTTCTCGATCAACCTACAACTCTTGCTGGCGGTTACATAGTTTTAGATGCTCAAGATATTATTTATGATCGATTGCAGAAAAAATATTCGCTCAATGTGATCCAAAGTCTACCGAGTGGCCTTGTGCTCTTTGGGGTTCGGGATCAGTGAAACGATATCTCTTCGTTTCAACGCTCACGCTGATATTAATTTATACAACTTTAGGATTTATAAGTTATCAAACTACATTTCCATTAGTGATTCCGTCTCCAAGTTTAGACAATGGAAAATTCTACGACTATGCGGGAATCACCCACGCCCAAACCAGTCGTAGCATTGGAAGCGGGTCGGTTGCTGAATTGGCACGTGCGGCTTCTGTCACTGGATGCCAATTTGTCATTGTTACTGACCTTAATTTCTTTGACAGTCAGGGAGATATCGAAGGCTATAAAAATGATGTCTTAATGATTGCTGGTGGGAAATTTAGTTTCTTGGGTGGTCACCTTTTAACCTACGGATTTAGTTCTCAATGGCCTTTCAATGGTGCAGGACAAGCGCAGATTTATTTTAACGAGCTTCTGCAAAATCCTCCGCGCATCGGTAACATGCTGGTGGCTGCTAATCCCTATCTGCCAAGGCACACTTGGGAAAATCTTTCTTTGCCGGGGCTGACAGGAATGGAAATTTTAAATCTTGATAGTCTTTGGCAATCCAAACTCACGCTGAAAAAATTCAGTGTGGCGTGGAGTCTTCTCATGTTGCCGTTTAATCCTGACTTGAGTTATCTACGACTTTTTTCGGAGCCCAATCACGAAATTCGTGCTTGGGATGAAAATCTTCAGCATCGGCAATTTTATGGTTGGGCCGGAAGCGGGGCCACTGCCAAAATGATTCCATTTCCCGATTCAGAAATTAAATTTCCTTCATATCGCAGATCTTTCAAGCTCATTAAAAATCATGTGCTTCTAAAAAGTGAACTCACTGGAGTATTTCAAAACGACAAAGAAAAAATTCTTGTCGGTCTTTCACTCGGGCATTTTTATTTCAGCGTCGATATTTTAGGTGATCCCGCGGGTTTCTATTTTACCGCCACCAAACATGGAAAAGAGTTTATGTTAGGCGATCAGATCGAAAGCAAAGATGATGTCGTAAAACTCGTGGCTGATCTAGGTCACGAAGTCGAAATTCCCCATGAGATTATTTTAATTAAAGATGGAAAAGTGATTTCTGCTACTCATGGACAAGTTTTGAAAACCGACGTGGCAGAAAAAGGATCTTACAGAGTTGTAGTTAAAATTTCCCCGACACTTCCTTTGCCCGATGGTCGCACTACTTTTTCTTGGATTTATTCTAACCCTATTCGCATTTATTAGAGGCTACTGACATCGCCCGGAACCGGAATCTCCACAATCAAGCCATCGACGGCATTTGTTTGGCACCCTAATCTTTCACAATCAGCAAAACCTCGAGCTCCGGCATGCTCTGTTTCCAACTCGGAACGGGGTTCTAGCAAAGTAGGCGCATAAATCACTCGAATGATACAAGTGGTGCAGCTTCCCATTCCTCCGCAAGAATGATTGAGAGGCACATCGCAAGCAATGGCAACCTCCAATATACTGGGTTGCCCGTCAAATTCACACACATGGGAGTCAGGGTTAAATGTCATTTTCATTGCCATATAGTCTCAGACAATCGCTGAAATCAAAAGTTGAAATTATCGATGCTTTTGAGTAAGAATTAGGTGAATAGTTTGCATAATTCATATGGGGAAAAAATGAGATTTGTAGCTTTTGATATCGAAACAACAGGATTTTTGCCCGGTGCTGATCAGATTGTGGAGATCGCCGGCGTGCGATTTATTGATGGCAAAGCCGTTGAAATTTTCAGCACTCTTGTTGATCCAAAGATTCCAATACCTGCCTCAGCAATGAGAGTCCATGGCATTACTGATGCTATGGTTGCCGGCCAACCTCATGTTGAAGATGCGCTCGAAAAATTTGCAGAGTTTTGTGGCTCTGATGTTTTAGTCGCACATAATGCTCCCTTCGATGCTGAATTTATCAAAGCCAATATTTTAAAATTTGAAACTAGCGCACCTCGTGGACTCATTTTAGATAGTTGCAGTATGGCCAGAAAGGTTATTCCTGGATCTCCCAACTACAAGCTTGGAACATTGGTTCAATTTTTAAATATTCCTGGTGACGACGCTTTTCACCGAGCGGAAGCAGATTCACGATTTTGCGGACAGCTTTTTCAAATTATGATTGAGCGAGTTTTTCAAGATGGCGATCCCATTATGATTGAGAATTTAATCAACCTATCCGCACCTGGCGCTCTTCAGTTTCCTCAAGTCACCAGACAGCTTCGACAGCTCGATCTTCTCGCCGATCTTTAGAATTTTCTCGCGATGGGCATCCGTCGCCCTCGGCCGAAAGCATGTTCACTCACGCGTAAAATCGGCGGCGATTGCCATCTCTTGAACTCAGAAACATAAAGTTTCTGTTCTAACCATTTTTCAGTGGGATTGACTGCGGCTTTTTGTCCGGTAACCAGATTGTTCACAGCTTTATCTAATTCTTTATAAGGTGGCAGTGAATCTTGATCCAGTTGCCCGGGAGCTAACTCTGCTGAAGGTGGTTTGTTCAAAATATTTTTAGGAATAATCTCTCGAGAAAAATTGTAGTGTTTCGCGAGTTCATATATTTCCGTCTTAGTGAGATCGCCAATTGGCGCAAGCCCTCCACAGGAATCACCATAGAGAGTAGAGTACCCACTCGCAAGTTCACTCTTGTTACTGGTAGAGAGCAACATGCTTCTATGCAAATTAGAAAAGCTCATCAAAATCAAACCGCGAATGCGAGCCTGAACGTTTTGTTCGGCTAATTCTCGAGTGGATTTTTCAGCGGGGCTAGATGCCGTTTTATCAAAAATATCTAAAGTAGCTTTGGCTTCCTTGAAATAGTTATTGATTGAGATATTTTGGGTTTTAATTTTTAAGTTTGACGCTAGCGCGAGACTATCGGTGACACTCTTTTTACTGTTGTAAGGACCTGGCAAGAGAATCCCTTGCACATTGGCCGGGCCGAGCGCATCTACCGCAAGACAAGCCACCAAAGCAGAATCGATTCCACCTGATAAGCCAAGATGAACTCTTTTTTGTCCTGTCTTTTTCATGAAATCTCTGATGCCTGAAACAAGAGCCTGTCTAAAAAGCTCCATCGGAGATTGTTCGATAGGACGATATTCTGCTCTTTTCTTTTCAAGATCCATAATAACAAGATCTTCTTCGAATGGGGAGGCTTGGACAATCAGCTTTGCTTTTTCATCGATAACAAAGCTGCGTCCATCAAAAATTATTTCATCTTGCGCGCCCACTTGATTCACATATAAAAATGGAGCTTTGATTCTCTTTGCGTGGAGAGCTGCGGCTTTAAATCTTCGTTCTTCTTTGATCGGTGAAAAGGGGGAAGCAGAAATATTCACAATCAGATCAACGTGCTTAACTGAGGCCAGCGGATCCCGGCTGTAACGTTTGGTGAAGACGGCCCACATGTCTTCACAAACTGTGATTGCCACTTTTCCAACATTTTTGATATTCACAATTCCTGTTTTACTTCCACTTTGGAAAAAACGTGTGTCATCGAAAACGTCGTATGAAGGCAAAAGTTGTTTTGAGAAATACTGGGGTTTAGAACCTCTGCATGCGACAACCGCCACGTTGAAAAAAGGTTTGCCGCCAGTTTTACCGTAAGATGGGTTTTTTATCACCGCGCCGAAAATCGCAGTGATTCCCTTTGGCAATGATTTTATCACACGTTTAAGTTGGGTTTCTTGTTCGGCAATCAAATACGAACGTTCAAGCAAATCTCCCGTGGGGTATCCAAACAAGCAGAGTTCGGAAAAAACCACAAGATCCGCTTTTTTCTCTTTTGCGCGATTTGTGAAATCCAAAATTTTATCAGCATTGCCGGCGAAATCACCGAGGTAAGAATTGATTTGAGCTAGTGCGAGCCGCATGAAAAAAGCTTCTTTCTAAATTCCAGGTGAATCTTGATTAAACTTTGCTTAATCTTTGGTAAGCTTAAAAAACTGCATGTTTAGCTGATACACGTCTTGACCCTCACCTGAAGAAAACACGGTGTTTAGTTCCCGTTGGAAATCTTTAAGCTTTTCTTTAAAAAGAGGCATTTGCTCTTTTGTCAGGCTAATAGTCAGGCTTCTTATCTCTCTTTCATGTTCTTTTTGCAAGTGCAGAGCTTCGAGAGCCTGATGGATGAAGGAGTCATGCAACTTTTTTATTTGGTCTCGAGGAACCTCGCCGGAAGAACCTATGCGAGCGGCCACAGGCATAATTCTCTGATTTTCATCGATTTTAAGAATTCCAAGATCAATCATCATCTTGAGAGAGTCGGTGACTTGTTTAGGCGAAACTTTATTCTTAAGTCGTCTTGAAATAAATTCTGGTTGAGGATTAAATTCGGCTTGGCAAGCCATCTCAAAAATAACAATGTTGAACCAATCGGCATAAAAATCCAATTGATCACGGGTGAGTTGCAAAACCGTTTTTTTCTTTTTGAGATGAATAAGTTTTTCTAAATACTCTCTTTTTTCAGAAACGTCTCTCGCCTGGTTGAGATGCACGAGCGCTTCAAAGTATTCCGCCTGCGTGCGGCCAAGCCCAAGACCTTTTACAAATTTAGGTAAGTTTCGCGCCGTTAAATTTCTATTTCCATCCATCACTACTTTTAAATAATTCTCAGATTTGAGACCTGCTCTGCGCGCAAAAAAACGAATGGAAAACTTACGGTCGGTGTGACGCTTGTGATGGTAAAAATCTTTTAAATAATCTCGATAGTCTTGATAGGAAAAAACATCGACTTCACTCATTCAGATTTCACCCCTGAATAATGGTAAGTGACACCGTTACTTTTTCGCAAGCCCTTTAATAGTTCTTGGTGAGATCCAAACCTTTGTAAAGTCCGGCCACTTCCTTTTCATAACCGTTGAACATAAGAGTGGTGATGCGTTTGGGTATAAGTCGACCATCAATCACTCTTTCTGAATGCTGTGACCATCGAGGATGATCCACAGTGGGATTCACATTGGCGTAGAATCCATATTCGTCACTAGCAAGTTTCTGCCAGAGTCCCATTGGTTGCTGATCCACGAATTCAATTTTAACGATTGATTTGATGTTCTTAAATCCATATTTCCAGGGAACAACCAATCGTAGCGGCGCTCCATTTTGCTTTGGCAGCGACTTTCCGTACATACCAGTGGCGATGAACGCTAGCGGATTATTTGCTTCAGCCATGGTAAGCCCTTCTGTGTACGGCCATGGATAAAAGGGCAGGCTACTCATGTTTGTTCCGATTTTGTGATCAGAGAAGCTCTGCATTTTTACAAACTTAGCCGAAGAATTTGGCTGGAGTTTAGAAATTAGTTTTTGAAGTGAAAAACCATTCCAAGGTATGACAGTGGACCATGCTTCCACACAGCGGAAACGGTAAATTCTTTCTTCGGTGCCGCCAGAAAGTTTTATCAATTCATCGACTGAAAAAGTTTTTTTCCCACCCTTGATTCCAGAAATTTCCACTGACCACGGCCCAAGATTCCAGTTTGCGACTTTCTCTTTGACTTCGACCTTATCCAAACTGAATTCGTAAAAATTATTGTAGTTTGTGGCTAAAGATTCTTTGGTGACTTCACGATCAATCACTTTATACATCGGGATTCCGGCGCCTGCGGCAGCGGCAAACAACGATGTTGCTGCAGATTTTTTCAAAACTTGCCTTCGAGAATACAAATCCTCGGGCGTGACTTCGTTCTCTGAGATTTCCCAAGATGGTGGCGTTTTGATCAACATTTTTTCCCCTGCCTTTGCTTATTTATGGCACAATTTCGAGCTATGGGTAAACCCTTTTTGACCAGAAACAGAGTCGTTAAGTATCTCATTCGCGCCGCGGTGATCTTCCCTTTAATTTGGTATGCCTACGGTCTTTATAATCAAGATCTTGGGCCTCAGCCAGCAGATTTTTTAAACAAGAAGCTTGGAAATCTCGGTGTTCTTATTCTGGTTTTAAATTTGTGGATCGGTTTCTTGCTTTCGGTCTGGAAACCCTTCCCGACTTTCATTAGATATTTATTGCGCGAGAGAAGATTTCTTGGTGTCATGTGCGGGATTTATCTGCTCACTCATTTTGGAATGTACCTGCTTAAGGAAGGTCTGGAGTGGAATGCCGTTGTGGCGATTTTTGAAAAGAAATATTTGTTTTTCGGCGCATCGGCTTTGACGATCATTACCATTTTGACTCTCACTTCGACTGACTTCGCAGTAAAACTATTTAAATATAAAAATTGGAAGAGAGTACACAGGCTAGTTTATTTGGCATTAACTTTGGTTTTGTTTCACGTGTTTCTCATCGAAAAAACCAACAAATTCAAATATTTTTTAATCTTGGCGCCCTTAGCGAGCGCCCAGATATTTAGATTCCTGCGTTACCTTAAGCAGACTTTTTCTGCCAAGATCCACACAGTCCGCCCTCTTTGACGGAACAATTTGCGAGCATGCTACAGTTGCCCCAACCTTTTGCGGCAGGAACAGCGGTGTACAATGCGCAGTGTTTGCAATTGTGTTCCGGTTTCAAAGGCTTGAACTGCTTAAATTTAGCGACGTCAATATCCTTAGCTACTGATTTGTAGCCGAGAGCATTGGCGACGGGATCTTCATCCGTGCAAGCGGGTTTTCCGGCAGCTGCGGGAGCGTCTTCAGCAAAAGCTTTTGGCAATTTGAAAAAGGGACTGACGGCGAGGCCGGCAACAAAGAAAGTTGATGACTTCATAAAATCGCGACGATTCATACAGGACCTCCTGGTAAGTTTTCTTGCCAGAAGTATGCCTTCAAAACATAAAAAAATAAATACTAAAAACCCTCAACGCAATCAAGTGGGTGAGATCTTAAAAAGGCTGCTGAGTTTTCTGCAATATTCCAAACATGGCCATCTTTGTAGAGTGTAAAATTAGAATGTCCTTGGAGTTTATTGGAAGTTAACAGGGGCATGCTTTTATTTACAAAACCAAAACTGTCCACTGTAAGTGAGTGGCTCTCAGAACCGAAGTTAGTAACCACGACAATATAAGCTGGCGCATTGCGATCGTAATAAATTTTAACGGATGTCAAACCGTCTACGGGGTTAGCGTCCATTCCTGATGTGATGCAAGTAAGTATAATATTTCCAGGGGAAGCGTCAGCACGAGCAAAGGTCCCACTAAGCTGAGTTGCTAGTGACAGTACTGTGCATAAAAATATTACCAGAATCCCCCTTGGATAGAGCATCTTGATATAATCATCGCCGGAAGCCCGGGACTTTACAAATAAAGAAATGTTAAATGTAACAGTCTCTGTAATGCGGTGCATTTGTGCCGTGTTTACGCCTTCAGAATCAAGTTAAAAGCTTTGAGACCCGTATACTTTGCCAATTGCGTTTTCTGGAGTTCCAGCATTTTCCAATGGTTGAGCTCTGACGCCATCTGTTGGGGGTTTGAACGGATCAAATGTGTAGAATTTCTGAATCTGGGTGGCTTTCTTTCTACCGTCTTTGACTTGTTTGCTAGTCGAGACTTCCACTCGCAACTGTCCACTCAATTTCACAGTGAAAAGTTTCAGTGATGTGACGGCTTCGTCTTTAGGCACAAATTCCACAACCTGCGTGAGAAGTCCTGCTTGTTCAATACGTTTCCACGAACTATCAAACTGGGTCGTGGTGAGGATCAATTTAAAATCAGGAAGGGTCTGGCCTAAATTGTAAGATCTAAAACCATTTGAGCTATCGAGATAGAAAACAAATTTGCTTCCCTCGAAGTCGCCGAATATAAATTTCGAAATTATGTCTTCAGACCGTACGGCTATTGCGGTACTGATGTCACTCACCGCAGGTTTTGCTAAGTTCGATGATAGTGAGATGCGACGATACAGAAAAGTATCCGCGGCTTCGTTCAAACGATCGCCTGACCCGTGGAGTTTTCTCGCCACCGTTTTTGTCATATAAATAACTTTATTGTGGCCTTCGGTTGCTGCAAGTAATTTCCAAGGCTCATTGCTCGGAGAATTTCCTTTCACTCGAAAACTAATTGGTTCTAATCTTTCGGGAGTGATTTCTGCAATTGAAGTCTCAGAAGTGGATTTGTCTTCTGATAAAACAAAAAGTCTGTTTTCCATTATAAAAGGGACCACATGATGCGTTTCTTTATCAAAAAGTTTTGACCAAGCAGGTGGCAATTGAACTTGACCTATTTGTCTTCGGCGGCCGTTCTGAACTTCGGTAGGAAGGGGAAGTCGAAAGTTGTTGCCGGAAATATCGCTCACTAAGAAATGCAGAATGTCCTTTTCGAATCGAAGGTGAAGTTTGTAATCGTCGTTAACCACGCTGATATCATTGTCGACAAAAGGAGCGATGCGGGGTGAGTCAGCGGGCAAAGAAATTAAATTCTCGACAATGAGTTGGCATATCCGTGCTTTTTGATTTATTTGTGAGGGGCGGCCTGAATTGGCTAGATTTCCTTTTGTCGTTGCTCGAAGAGCTGCCACATTTTCCGGAGTCATCGAAGTGCTCCTGGTTATCTCTCTTTTCACCGGAAGAAGAACGTTGCTGCTCATTCCAGTTGAATCCGCAAATAGCATCGGGCTCATGAGCAGAAGTGTTGTAGTTAACAAAATCGATTTGGTATTTCTAACAGTCATGATCCATCCCTCTTTTAATTCAATCTCTTAGCTGACATCCAATTGCAGAACTTGTTCCAGGTTGTCCTTGGGCTAAAATACTGATATTTAAGGCTTTTAAGCGAGACAAAACTCGTCACTTTCGCTAAATTGACGGTAATTGCTAAGCAGCAGCACAGAAATTTGACAGTAGGGCACCACGTGTTTCACGCACTAAAACATCGAAATTTCAGGATATATACCGCCGGGCAATTCATTTCATTTGTAGGTACCTGGATGCAGCAACTGGCCACCGGTTGGCTTATATTCCATATGACGAATTCGCCACTATGGCTTGGAATCTCGGGATTTTCATCACAAATCCCTATGTTTCTCTTAGCTTTTTTTGCCGGTGTTTACGTGGATCAAGTTAATAAATTGAAACTTCTGAAAATCACCCAAAGTCTCGCCGCCATCCAAGCTTTAGCTCTGGCGGCACTCACTTTGACTGGGAAAATAAATCTCCCCGAACTTATTATTTTTAATCTGATTCTTGGAACAATCACTACTTTTGACATGACCGCCCGCCAAGCTTTTTTAGTGCAAATGGTGAAAGAGAGAAAAGACCTTCCAAACGCTATCGCGATTAATTCTACAGTCATCAATGCGACTCGTTTAATAGGTCCTGCGATGGCGGGGATCGCTATTTCGGTTTTCAATGAAGGTTTTTGTTTTCTAATAAACGGAATCAGTTACGTGGCCGTGTTGATTGCTCTCTATGTAATGGAAATCGAACACGAACTTCCTAAACCAGGAAAGCTAGCTTTTATTAAAAATATGCGCGTAGGTTTTTCGAATACTTTCGAAGATGAATCCATCCGAACTATTATTATTTTTCTCAGTTTTATGAGTCTCATTGGCCTGCCATACAACACTGTTTTTCCCGCTATGGCGGTCGCTCAGTTTGGCGGCAATGCGCATACCCTTGCTTGGATTTCCTCTGCCTCTGGACTCGGCACTCTTCTTGGTGCTCTATACTTAGCTAAACGGACGGGTCCTCCGCTTTTGGGGCGTAGAGTGGCTAAGTCGGCCTTGCAATTTTCTGTGGCTCTCGTGTGTGTGGCTTTTGTTTCCAAATTTGCATTCTTATTGGTGGTTCTGCTCTTTGCCGGAATGGGAATGATGATCATGATGGCTGGTAGTAACACTGTTATTCAAACTATCGTGGACGATGACAAGCGGGGACGCACACTCAGCTTCTTTAATTTTTCGCTCATGGGCATTTCTCCTTTCGGGAATTTGCTTTTTGGATGGGCCGCAAGTCGATTCGGACTTCCCCATACTTTTTTGGTTATGGGTTCAATTTGCGTGGTTGGCTCGATTTTTTTTCTTAATAAGAGTGATAAGATAAATGTCTCTGTTAGAAACAAAATGGCCGTGATGTGAAGTTCCTTGAAGTTTTGTCGATATCGGTTTAATCCTGAGTGAGCATCAAGTTAGATCAAATTGGAGAGGTATCCTAATTGGTAAGGTACCAGACTCGAAATCTGGCGTCCGCAAGGACTTGGGGGTTCAAGTCCCCCCTTCTCCACCAAACTCTTATTTTTAATATCTGCGGAGATCACAATGCATATTCTGACCTGGTGGATTATTGAGTTTGTCATATCCGGCGTGATCTGGTTAGTGCTCGCACCAAGTTTTGCAGCGGTAGTGTTTTCTCAGCCGCTTGACATCGGAAAAGATTCTCAACAAAATTTGAGCGCCCATAGCTTGAGATTTATTCTAGGTTTTTCGAGTGTCTTCTTCATTGCAAGCTTTTTACTTCCATTTCACAAAGCGGGCCTTGTTATTTTAGTTTTAGGCCTTGGCATATTGGGTATCAAAAACAAAATCACTTTTTTCAAATTTCATTGGTCTGATGTAATCGTTGTTGGCCCGATACTTTTTGCGCTCTATGTTTTGCCCGTGGCCATCGATTCAAACAACAATGCGTATCAGTTTTCTATTTTTCATGATTTCTGGCCTCTTGATTGGAGAAATCGAATTGATACTCATTTTTCTATGAGTGGCTTGTTTCATTACTGGCAGCCCTCCGTACCGGTGATGAACACCCTGGCCGTGCAGGGAGTTTTTCTCGCACTGTTGTTTTGGAGAATTCTTGTCTTTTCATATTCAGTTTCACTCAAGAGAAAGGCCCAAGTTGTTGACTGGTGTCTGCTCGTTGTTTTGTATTTGGGTTCTTTGTTTTATCGAAAAGAAATAAATGTCAAAGCGTCTCCAGTTGGCGGAATCTTTGTTTTTCTCTTTGTAGTTTTACTTGGTTTACCAGATTTAGCGATTGGCGATGCCGCGCTTGGATGGATCATGGCTTGCCCGCTCATTTTCGGCGAGTATGGTCTTCTTATTTTATTGCCAATAGTGCTTATCATTCTGTTATCCAATCACCCTGCACGGTCGAAAATAATTAGAAGCGCGCCTTATGCGGTTCTGTTTATGATTCCGGAACTTGCACGAAAAGTTTTTATCGTATCTGAAGGACATCTTGCACCTTGCTTGGCGATGATTTTGAGTTGCGGGTTACTCATTTGGGTTTTGCGCAAGTATGGCACTCTGTTGCTTGGTAAATGGGCAGGCTTTGCAAGGTTGGATGAGATTGTCGCCGCGTTGATGGTATTTCTATGTGTCTGTACGCTCTTTTTTCCAGCAAGAGAAGGATACAACGGTGGAATGGGATTTAGTTTTTATCAGTGGTCAATCGGCCGGGAAGGGATCTTGTTTCCTCTGGTTTGCTATTGTCTTTGGAAAAATCGTCGAACCCCTTTGAGTCGAGTTTTCATTATCTATCTTTCTGTTCAACTGATGATGTTTTTAAGCCAGCAGAAACATTTTGGTATCGATTTACTGACTCGCCTGGATCCCAATATGATTTGGATGAATCTGCATAAAAATAGCATCGCTATTGCGATGCCACTGCTGACTACCGTTGTTGGCGCTCTAATGATAGGGGAGTGGATCAATTCTCAGTCTTCCTCGCGCATACGCAAAGCAATTGCATTAGCCGTTCTGGGATTTTTTGTTTTTTTGCAGGATCCATTGGTCAAGAGCTATGGAGATGGTCCCCTTTCGCCATACTCACCCCGAATGTCTGCGCTTAGAAGCGTGAGTGAAGCTGTTTGGCCCGCTTATTCCGCTAAAGAGGTTTTTTCTAAGTCTGGTGATGT
>JAYTHU010000230.1:0-7954 GCA_043732305.1 Oligoflexia bacterium | reverse complement strand
GACGCATTACAAAAAGAATGAATTAGCCGTGGCTAAGGCCTGCTTAGACAACATAATCCTAGGCTTTAGGCTAGCCGAATGTTATACTCAATTTTAATATTGAGGAGGATTTAATGGCAAAAATTTTTATGTTCCTGTTCGCGATATCAATAAGTTTCATTAATTTCACGCAAAATAGCAAAAGTATTATGAAGAGTATAAATGAGGTCCCAATTCAAGAACTGAAGGCCATCGGAAACATGGGCTAACCGCATTTCTAGAGCTATTAACTTAATAAGATCTATTTTTAACTTAAGCATCCTAACAATAATTTTTGCGGGGTTACCATTGCCTACATTCGCTCAGACGATAAGGATTCATGATCCTGGGCGTGCCAAGTCTTGGGATCCCGCAGAACATGACTTGTTGGGCGAGATGATCGTATTTAAAAATGTAAATCCTCGACTTATTTCTTTAGCAAAATCTCAAAAGATTCAGGGTGTAGCGTCTTCACATTGGACTATCAGCCGCGATAGCAAAGAATGGACTTTCTTCATAAACAACAAAATAAAATTTTCGGATGGCACACAATTGACGCCCGAGATTGTAGGCACTAATCTCAAGAGGATTCTCTGGTTATCACGTTTTGCACCCCTAGCGATAACAGATTGGTTCGGAAAGTGTCTCAACAATTGGGATTCAATGGAAAAACCTATCAAGTGCGTAGCATGGACAAACGATGAACTTGTTTTGACATTTGAAAAAGTTCCCAATGGATTGCTGGAGCTGCTGGAACAATCTATTTGGGGAATAATACCTTTAAAGTATTTTGATCAAAAAACTGGCAAATTTAATATGGGGCCTTATCCATCGGCGGGACCATACAAAATTGAAACAATATCAGAGACAAAATGTGAGCTGGTTAAAAACTGGATAACACCCGAATTGCCTGAGAGATTACATTTTGATTGGAACACTATAGATATCACCGTTAAAGAGACATATCTTTTTTATGACGTAATTGTGGCAACTTCCACCGACTCGAACTTTCTAAACATACATAAGATCATCCCAACGAACTGGAAAGTCTCAGACGGTATTTTAAGCACGATGAGGTTCGTACAACTAAATGACAAAAAGGGAATTTTCAAAAACAAAATTGAAAGACAACGGTTCCAGGATATTTTTTGGAGTAAACTAAATATTAGTACATTGAAGAAAGAGCTAGCGCTAAGCAACTCATTTCTTCCTAAGGGCGCTCTAGGTTATGCCGAAAGCAAAAATTTTTTATTCACAAAAAAAGTTTTAAAACACACCAAACCCAGGAAAGTTAAGTTTTTATGGTGGCCACCAAGTCAAATTCCGGAGATAAGCAAAGAGCTCTTGAGAGTTATACTAGAATCTCTTAAATTAATGGATATTGATGCTGATGTGGTTGAGTACAAAGAGCGTTCAGAACTTGTTAAAGCGGCCTTTAGAGGAGATTTTGATATCCTAGTGCGGCAAACAGGCGTCTTACCTCATAATCCGATAGCAGATCTTAAAATGATGTTTATGACAAAACTTGGCTCACAAATTCCAGATCCTTCCGGGCGAGTGGCCAAAATTCTTCAGAAGATTATCAAAAATGGTGACAATAAAAATGTCCAGCAAGTAAAAAGCATAAATGAAGTTGTCTTCGACGACGCGGCTATAGTGACATTTATGCATGAGGCTCTCAATTACGTCTATAATGGAAACAAGATTGATTTCAGTCAAAACAATGCGTTAGTCGATCCATTTGATATTTTAGGGACTGTTTTAGTACAACAATAGTCCTTCCAAACAACCATCCATCTTTTTAGTGTTTGCATACAAACACCTCCAGAGCTTAATTTCTGGATTCCAAGGACCTAAAATTTCTGTATCCACGATTAAAGTGGAAGGAAGAATTATCTTTTCAACTGATTCGATTCTACTGGAAAGCCATCGCGAAAGAGTGTGTTTTCCAGGTCCAAATGCCCAATAATAAATATTCTTTTCGATAACGTGCCTAGGTTTTACGGACTCAAGTTTTTGAGCAATCATTCGATGCCTCCAAGCTTCAATTAAACTTTTCTTTATTGAACGGCACAGAGAACTCGAAGTCGCAAAACCAAACACTGCACCACCTCCATTTACACTCCAGACGCAAAGAACAGTTTTTTCTTTCGAGCTTGAAACTATTGAATAAAACTTCACGGAGTCAGTAACAATATCAGAGGTCAAACCGCGAACATATTCTTGGTTTAAAAACCCTGGATGGACCCGGCAAATCTTCGTAGGGTGCTGAGCAAGTTCAGAAAAAATATAACGTTCTACCGCCTCCGAGTAGGCATTCTTTCGGGCCATTCTGATATTCCGTGGATAAGCAGCTAAGCCAGTCGAAGACGAATCCAGGTCAAACCCATAATTGCCTGACCGGCGAAGTCCGAAATCTTCAAGCGCCCACCGCTCTACGGCTTCAACAATGGAGATTTTGATAGCCTTCATTTTAATCAAGCTTGTCCCGAAACCGCCAAAACTAATGACAGCGTACTGCTCTTTTACCTTAGAATCGAGTTCAGTTACTGCGGCCCACATGGCAAAATGTGGCATCTCAATTTTTGAAATAATAGTTGGTCGAATTTGTTTGCGAAATCTTACTAACGAATCATTTAAAAGTTTTTTCAAGTCAGCCCCCCTCTGTTCCCAATTTGCTACATTGATCTCTCAACGATACTATTATGAGATTTCTTTTTCAAATGCCGATTGTGAGATGCTGGAAAGAGATGGCTATGTCAGGTGCTTTCTGAATTTGGAAGCCCAGTTCTTTCTAACTCGGATGTAGAAATTGAATATTTTGATTCGCCTACCAGCGATTAGAGAGCGTTTTCTGTTATCGTAACTACTTTAATGGGGAGCACGTGTTTGAACTGGGATGCAACTTCAATCGTGCGGAAGCCTTGAGCGAGGCCAAGAGGGAGCTTGTCCTGATGTTAGTTGCGGCTAACGCTTTGCAGATGTCAAAGCCCGCAGATAAGGTACCTAAAGAAGCAAGCCTTGCAGAGTTGATCAATTCAGCTTGAGCCTTCCTCTCTCTCAAGTGCTTCATTTAAAGATTGAGTTTTTTCTATAACCAGCCCTTCCAAATTTGCGAGCCAATGACTTTTGGGTTTTAAAAGGAGAATGAGATGAGTTTGAAGTTTGTTTTAATTATGAGTTTTATTTTGGCCATGGGTTATGCACTTGTGGGATGTCAAAATCCGAAAGATGTAACGGCGGCCTTGTGATCGCAAGTGATCAAGTCAGTGTATTTCATAACTACCTGTTTACGACCCGCTTGCGATATCAACAGATCATGACAGTTAAAACCAACGCATTTTTCCTGGAAAAGGTCAAATCCATCGAAATTTAGTTGGGAAGGGATTACTTAGGTAGGCCCACAAAAAGAGTATGGCCAACACTAGAGTACAAATTTCGGGTCCGTTACTTATGGGAATACAACGTGCGAGAACCACAATGGGCGCAACCATACCCAAGCATCTGAATGAGAAAATTATCTTGCTTCTTTTATCCAGATTGCGAAACTTCACAATTCCATTATTCTCAGAATTAAAATAACGCCCTGAAAATAACCAAACAAAAATATAAGCCGGAAAAAAAACAATTTTAAGTATCAATGCTACCTGTGGACGCCGCCACTCTATTTTTCGATTATTTTCCATCACTATTTCACTTTCTTTACAGATGTTTCAAGTGTTTCTCTAAACCATTTCCTGATTGCCGTTTCAATTCCCAGCGCTAAACCCAGTGACGAGTAGGATTTTCCTAACATCTTAACTGGGTAGGCTTGGGCGAGATAATTTTCCAAGTCTCTTCGTGCGACGAGAATCTCCAAGTTCAAATTTTATTGGAATGATTTCTCTGAGCGCAGAAGTATTTTTAGATTCTAAAGCCGAGCTAACTGTATCTTTGGCATTTTCCGGATTGAGATCAGTGACGCGAACAAACCAAACTGAATTCGGAACTTCAAAGTTTAAATAGCTGTTCATCTCACTGGAAATATGAGTGACGCTAGTTTTATATTCGTCACTCCCACAATCCGACTCATGCTTAAAGGTGTTGCCTTTGCCAACGATTTGGAAAAAGCTCACATCGAAGGAATTCTCATCCTCATTGTATTTGCCTCCCCAGTTGACTGTGCCAGGCACGTAATTGACGCCGTAGTGACCGTCATTTCCTTGAGCTTGACCGGAAGCCCCAATCCCGGCACCACTGAAACTACCATTGAGTTTTCTTTCTCCGTCAGTTGAATAAGTCATGTCCGCTGCTTGAGCGTTCGCTGCACCTATAACCATAAGCGCCAAAAATAATTTTTTCATTTACTCTCCTCCCACTAAGGGAGTTTCCAAAAGTTTCAAAACTTGGTTTCTCTTTTCAAACGAACTGCTGATATTTCTAAATCGCCATAAATTAACGCCTCTAACAATTTGATCGTAGACATTGGATCTGATCCAATCATCAGCTTTGGTCCACACGGGAAATGCCTTAGCCGAACTATCGGCCGTTTCAATCTCAAACATTGTTTTTCTGCCGCCTGTTTTTTGCTCTAAACTCAGGTCGGCTTTTAATTTTAAGGACATTTTTAATGTCATCCCAGCAACCTGATGAGTCGCGGCGTCAACGAGCGGAGAAACGTTCATAGATGGATATGAAAAATAGTCCGCAGGGACTTCCCAAGAATTCGCAGTGGTTTCTAATCCGTAGAAACTTGAAGCCGATGCAAATTTGAAATCATTCAGGTAGTTTAGCGCTGAGGCGAGCGTTGTATGCATAGCCGAGCTAGGAGTGATGCAGGCATTTCCAGAACCAACTTGAAAAAAGTTTAACTGATCTGTTGTTTTCGAAATGCCGAGATTGCTGTTTGATAAAACTTCGCATTCAGCTGCGTTTAAAGGCTTCCCTTTATCCCTCCATTTTTGTTCGGAAAGATCGCCTTTCCAGGAAAGGCACTGCCCGTTCTTGACTTGCATTAATTCAACCAGAGAACTTCCCGGAGTGACATTTAGAAAATAATCTTGATCCGCAAGTTTAAGATTAAAGGTTTCAATTGGGATACTCCTCTGATCTGAATTGTTGCTCTTTTGCGCCGAGGGTGACTGGGACGAACTACAGCTCACGATTGAGATCGACAATAGGAAAAGATTCATTAAGGAAAATTTCATTTTTCTTTCTTTTCTGGCAACCAAGGCCAATATAATCGAGCATCCTGTTCAGCGAATTTGAGATCTAATCGTTCCCACTTTTTAGATTCAGTTAAAACAGAAGGCCATGCAGTTTTCATAAGGCTAAGTGAAAAAAAACGGGTCATAACGGCGGAAATTTTATCTAGATTTTTAATTCTAAAATTTATCACGGCTGCCAAAACCGGCATGAGACAGGCCGTCTTGACTGGGTAAAACTCGTTTAGTTTCTTTATATTTTCGGCAATAACATCTCCAGGAAGAAACTTCCCGGTCCGTTTATCATTGTACTGAATTCCAAACTTGCTTTGACAATTGCTTTTCACAAATTTCACGAACTGCACAAATCCACCAGGCAGGCCCGATCTATTTGAGCTCAGCGGAAAATCCACCGGGGCCTTTTCCATAAGTTTGTTTGGATAAACCACTGGCCAAGAGGATGCATGCCCTAGGCCCCCTACTGATACGACTACGATTAGTACCAAAAGACAGAATATTTTCCCTTTAAAATTCATTTCACGCTCCTATATGCGAGTTGGACGAAAGACTAGAACGCAAGGAGCGTGCCGAAGTTTTTCTACAGAAAAAGCTAGTAATTTCAAGGGTAGAAGTAAAAAGAGTGCTAGTTTTTTTGCGCCGGATTTAATGAAAGCGCAAGGAAATTTGCATAGAGTGCACGAACAGCAAAGTTTAATTTTTAGTTAGTTTTAACAAGGCTCTATTTGTTCCAGCGATCCCCACGGTGTTTTCATAATTTTATTTGTGTTGGCCTGTGATTCTAATTGGTTCACCGGTCTCGATGTCCGTTTCGATATAAAAATCTCCGGACTCGAAAATTAAAATCTTATCGAAATAAGTGAATGTGCAGATGTCATCCCACGATTTATCAGACATAAAAACACCCACTTTAAATAGAAAATCCTTTACGGATTTAATTTCCCATAAAAGTTCACCATGGTAATTGTAACATTTGCGACCACACTTGGAAGGCTCGGGAGGCTTAGTTGTCATAAACACTTTTCCATCTTCTACACATATAGAAATCATTCGATCTTCTACTATTTTGCATAGTGGTTCCGAATTCTCACATAAGATAATTATACCAGACTTGTTATGATAAATGGAAAGCCCAGTGATTGGTACGCAGCTACCCTTAAAAAGAATCTGATTTTTATTGTTAACAATAAAGGGAGCATCATTGAGATCTCCTTTTCTCAGCAGACTGGCATCGTCGCTTTTAAGTTCGTAGTAAGATAGGTCGTCACAAAGTATGATTTTGTTATCCGCAACTATCAGAGACTCTATTTTTTGATCAATATCAAAAGCAAATTGCTGGTCTGTTTTCTCCCCGTTAAGCAGATAAAAACGATTTTGTCGTATACTAAAACGCATAAGCCCTCTCTAACATATTTTCACTCCCACTTTGTGGTTATAAATTTATAGTTCAATTCGGATAGATCCTTCTCTAAATACACTTGAAGGCCGCCTCCCTTGCCAAATTTATTACTTGCAGCAAACGCCATTTTAAATTTAGTACCCCCGGGAAGCAAAACCTTACTTTTATAATTGAGATTTTTGATAGGAACAGCGTAAGTACTAGCAAAATCAAATTTATTTGAAGGTGCTAATTCTGGAAAGGCGACATATTTTCCGTCAAGCTCCTTCACAAAGTGTCCTCTCTCAACCTCAAGCTCCATATGTTCTTCAACGCTCAACCCGATGACACTTCCTTTTTCTTGCCACGAAGGCTCTCGTCCTAGAGCGCGACCTTCGGCGTTTGCTGCTTCCGATGTTTCCCAATATTCAAATTTTGTTTTACTCAATATATGCTCTAATGTTGTGAAAGTCTTCCCGGCCTCACCAGCTACTTGTCCTTCATATCCCATGATACGTAAAGCTTCGACAGCCTTTATTGTATTCTTGCCTGCGGCCACGAGTGGACCCAACCCCATGGTCAGAGCAAATACCCCCGCTAAAAATCGTGAACTTGTGGAAAGCGATTCCCCAGTGAGCAAGCTCTTGCCAGTGACCACTTCATAAATCGCTTTTCCTGTGCCAACTACTGGAACAAAATCCAGAGCCACATCTAGCATTGAAAGTGCGATGTGATAGTCAAACTCAGCAGTGATGTTATCGCCCGCCCCTAGCGCACTCTCCCCATTTTGAACGGCGCCGAGCCCAATATTTCTTCCCTCACGGCCGGCCATCGTCGATGGCTGCGAATTCAACAACTTGATTTTAACGGTAGAAAGCTTTTCAGCCAAATCTCTATCTTCGGTGATGTCATTCGCATCAATCCCATAAGTAGAATTTAAATATATATCGAAAGCAGTTTCTTTAGTCAGCACACGATTATTAGAAAAATTAATTTCGTAACTGTGGCCATTCAAATAATTCTCGATCGTATCTGCCTTCCCGATTAAATCATCCAATGAGGTATCGATTGAATAAATATCTTGATCAATGGTTCGCACAAATTCTATAGCATTCGCGTGAGTGTCATCTTCAGTTTCATAGTGATCTGAGCCCACGTTAATGGGAGTGTAATAATCAGAATTCTGGGAAGCAGTTCCATTCGGGAAATTGCTGCTAAAATTAGGAATTTCTCTAACCGGAGGAATATACTTTTGACCTCGATCATTGTAGTAGGTGTTCTCCTCTTTATCAGGTCCGGCGCCGCCCTCTCTTGCGCTGCTATTTCCCGACCCCCTACTTTCCCCAGATCCGGAACT
>JAYTHU010000229.1:0-2346 GCA_043732305.1 Oligoflexia bacterium | reverse complement strand
ATCATTCACCCAGCCCGTGCTCCGCCACAGACAGCGTGGGATCTGAACTAACTCTCAATGTGTACTTTCTCGGAGATGAGCGGATCACCGCAAGATGGTAGAGCCTTGCTCAAAATTCCCGGTGTTCCAAGAGCCTGCTCCACTAAGACTAAAAATCTCAGCCCCAATCGCGATTTCAACTCCCAAAAGCGACTTGGACCCGGCCAGAATCAGTCCATAAGCCCAGCACTCAGCCCAAATCAGAGCCAACTTTATGCTTTAAATTCCCTATGCATCTCGTCCATACGGGCCTCCATTATTTCAAACGAAAGCCTATTATATTACACTATTATTGTTTTATTAAATGGTGGGACCGATGGAGCGCTTACCTCTTATGTGCAGTCTTATATATATTTTTTACAACGATCCAAAGATAAAAGAGACACCTAGATCAATCCTAACGCACTTAAATAACTTATTATTGGCATCTAGATTGCTCCTTGCGTTTATATGAAATCCAAAATTCTTCTCATTTTTATTTTCACGATTCTACTTGGTTCCTTTTGCTTTGCGGCTGAAGAAGAAAACGAACATCTCATCAAAGAACAAGAAAAAATGAGAGCACTCACTGTTGCATATAGAGAAATAACGGGGCTAGATCTAGGGATTAGCGAAATTGACTGTCCTTGTATTGGTACGATCCTCCGACAAGAGCCTCCTCGCACTATTGATGTTCACAGTTGTACTCCTAAAGTGAGGGAGGGCATTGTTGATCCTCGCGGCGCCGCACCACATCTGACTTCGGCCTCTGTATTTATCCAATATGATCCAGCGGCAACGCCCCAAGCTCGGCAGTATATATCCACACTCAAAGATGTGGGATATGTCGCCTTTGGCAACACATCTTCGAGTCGGAATCAAAAAGGTTATCACGAGACTTTAACAAACACATTTGTGGTTCCAATAACGGATCCCGATTTAATTCTACTGATTGCAAAAGGACTTCATTTGAATAGTACTCTCGTCGCAAATCCCGTTTCTTTCCAGTTTGAAGGAGAATTCGAGAAACAATCCCATGGACGTAATTTACCCTGGAATAATTGGAATATAAAAAATCTGAAAGTAATCCAAAGTTCCAAATTAAGGGAACTTTATTTAGATGTCGCTCAGGCGGGCGGTTTACCATCATCCGTAGCTGTGGCCATACACCAATCTCCCCTAGCTCTTCTGGATCGCTTCGGTCGAGTCATTGTGGGGCAATATGATTTCGGAAACATTGATCTCGACTCGTCGAGGCAAGATGTTCAAAGTTGGAAGGCAAATGTGAAAACCCAAGCCCAAGCTCTTTGGGCAGCAAAGTTTTTGTCATCGAACCTTACAGTGAAGCCCTCAGCACTCATTCCTTATTTGACTTCTAATGCTAAAAGTGGAGACAGCTGGGTTAATTTTAATTGGAGTACTGCCGATTGGCCCAAGAATTTGCCCCTACCTCCAAAACAGCTGACTATCCGACCGTATGTATCCACAACGTTCGGACAAACCAAAGGGTCATATAGAAATCCCAATCACAAATTTGTTTTGAAATTAACGGATCCAAAAAATAATTTAAATTTCCAACTTACATTTCAAAACAATTTAAAAGACCTTGTTGGACGCCCTATTCCTTTTGGAACCTTTATTGACTCAGACCTCTTTGCCGTCACTAGCGGCGAATACAGTGACACAGCGAACGTAAAAATCGGCTTTAATGGAGTTACTTTCTACGATTTTTCCCGTTCGGTTCCTCACGGTGTACTCATTGTTCATGATTACAAGATATCAAAAAAAGAAGGAGCCCTTATTTCCCTCAATGCAACCATCGAGATGGATATAGATGAGTGGGCCGATGTCCATCCTGCAGGACACGCTATTTCACAAATCAATTTCCGAGTTTCGAAGGTGCAGGAACTTTCTCAGAGACCCTTCCGCCCAGACGTTGACTGTGGGCCGACTCTGGAAGCGCTGACAGCGATTTGAATTTCCGTTTTTTGGGGTCTATGATTTTTGTGATTGAGGATTATTGGGCGGCTTGCTATTTTGACCAGTGTGGTCCCGAGCACTATTGAGCAATATAAACGAACTTAAAGCCTCGCTGAGATTTTACAAACTTTGACGCTTTTGATTTGCCCCTGAAAAATGCGGTCACAAATTCAGCAGGCCATTTTGCATTAGGTATAGATTTTTTTGACTCTTTCGCCAACAAAGCCACTTTTATTTCAGGAGCTTTGGGCTTCACCTCTACAAACGCATTTGATTCTCTCCCTTGGCTTACTAAAGCAGATTATATTACACTATTATTGTTTTATGAACTGGTGGGACCGATGGAGC
>JAYTHU010000228.1:0-8091 GCA_043732305.1 Oligoflexia bacterium | reverse complement strand
GCAGCTTCAGGCGGACATGACCGAAGGCCACTGGTTTTAGAATGGTTGATTTGAATAGAATCGGTTCGAACCCTTCGATCCGTTCCTCGAGCCTCAGTCCCTCTAATGTCGCCCAGCAAAAGCATTGACAAACACACCTGTTGTTTGGGAAGCTGTTTCCGATGAACTTTATTAAGTACAACCAGCAATCTTCCACTGCAAATTCTTGCATGCTCATTCGTCTCTTTTAAAGCATTGGCTTTCATAAATTCATGAGCATACAAATCACGCTTCCCGATAATTCTGTGAGAACTTTAGACAAACCCATTTCAGTGGGCGAGCTTGCTGCGCAAATTGGTCCCGGTTTGGCAAAATCTGCCGTTGCCGGAAAGATTGACGGGGAGCTTGTCGATATTCGAACGCTTCTCGATCATGACTCCAAAGTTCAAATTATCACTTTGCAAAATCCTGAAAGCATTGAGGTTATCAGACATAGTGCTGCTCACATCATGGCGCAGGCGATTCAGCGCCTTTGGCCTGAAGTCAAAATAACTATCGGTCCAGTCATTGATAATGGTTTCTTTTACGATCTTGATTCTCCGCGGAGCTTTGTTCCCGAAGATTTAGAGAAGATAGAAAAAGAAATGCAAGTGGTGGTGGATGCTGACCTAGAAATAAAAAGAGAAGTTTGGCCCGTTGAAAAAGCGATAGCTACATTTGAAAAAATGGGCGAGCGATTCAAAGTCGAGATCATCCAAGACTTGATAAAAAATCAGGGAATCAACGAGGTTTCCATTTATTATCAAGGAGATTGGTTTGATCTCTGTCGAGGCCCGCACGTTCCAAAGACATCATTTTTGAAAGCCTTTAAGCTGATGTCGATTGCTGGAGCTTACTGGCGTGGGGATGAGAAAAATCCGATGCTGCAAAGGATTTATGGAACAGCTTTTTCTCAGAAAAAAGATCTAGACAAATATCTTTTGCAATTGGAAGAAGCAAAAAAACGCGATCATCGAAAAATTGGCAAAGAACAAGAATTATTCATGTTCCATCAATTTTCCGTGGCTTCGCCGTTTTTTCTTCCCAAGGGCGCCGTCATTTACAATGAGTTGATAAAATATATTCGCGAAGAATATCATTCTAACGGTTATAGCGAAGTCATCACTCCGCAAATTTTTGATACGGAGCTATTTAAAATTTCTGGCCACTACGATAACTATCGCGAAAACATGTACTTCACTGCGCCAGTGGAACCCGAAGCGGCGACTGGCGCAATTGTGAATCAAGGTCTCATGGAGGCTTGTCTCAAGCCCATGAATTGTCCAAGCCATGCGCTGATTTTTAAAAATAAGAAAAGCTCTTACCGCGATCTTCCTTACCGAGTGGCGGATTTTGGACGACTTCACAGATACGAGCGAGCGGGCGTGGTTCACGGACTTGCGCGAGTCAGAAGCTTTTCTCAAGATGACGCTCATATTTTTTGCACTATGGATCAGGTTCAAAGTGAAATCACAAAGTTCATGGAACTTTTGAATTCGATTTATAAAACCTTGGGATTTACTGATTACAAAGTTCTATTTTCTACACGTCCTGAAAAAAGAGTTGGTAGTGATGAACTTTGGGATCAAGCGGAGAGTGCGCTTTCAAATGGCCTTGAAACTTTAAAGCTTCCATACACTATCAACGCTGGCGATGGCGCTTTTTATGGCCCAAAGCTTGACGTCATGGTCACCGATGCTATCGGCCGTGCTTGGCAGCTAGGGACTTTGCAATTCGACCCTAACCTTGGTGAGAGATTTGGTTTAGAATACATTGGTGAGGACAATAAGCCCCACAAGCCTGTTGTTTTGCACAGAGCCATCTTAGGATCGCTTGAACGCTTCATGGCCGTTTATATTGAGCATTGGGCGGGAGCGTATCCGACCTGGATTTCCCCAACACAAGTGATCATCATTAATATCACGGACAACCAAGCGGAGTTTGCCACAGAAATTTATGAGACGATGAGAAGTCAGGGCATTCGCGTGGAAACAGATTTGCGAAATGAAAAACTTGGATTTAAAATTCGAGAAGCTCAGCTTCAAAAAGTCCCCTACATGATTATTTTGGGCGACAAAGAAGTTGCCGAAAGAACTTTGTCGGTCAGGCTCAAAGCCGGTAAAGAAATTAAAGACGTTAAGATTGAAGACTTTATGCGAAAATTAAATTTAGAAATTAAAACCCGAGCAGCTGAGAGCTTGCTCTAACGGAGGTGTCCTATCTCACAAATGAATAAGAAATTGCGCGTGAACTTCGAAATTCGTGCGCCTATGGTTCGACTGATTGACGATGAAGGTAAGATGTTGGGTCTCTTTCAAGTGCCCGATGCCGTGAGAATCGCTTACGACAAGGGTTTGGATCTTATCGAAATCGCTCCGGACGCCAATCCCCCAACTTGTAAGTTGATGGATTTTGGTAAATATAAGTATGAGTTGAAGAAAAAAGCTGCTGAAAGTCGCAAAAAACAAGTGACTATCGTGGTTAAGGAAATTCAATTCCGCCCAAACACTGACCAGCATGATATTGATTTTAAAACTCGCCACATTCTAGAGTTCTTGGGCGAAGGCAATAAATGTCGCGTCATTGTGACTTTTAGAGGCCGCGAAGTGACCCATTCTGATTTGGGCCGAGTTTTACTCAATAAAATCATTGGAGTTTTGGGAGATGCCTGTGTTATAGAACAAAGTCCTTTGATTGAAGGAAAACGAATGAGCATGCTGATCGGGCCTGGAGTGCTAGGAAAAGTTCCTAAGCCATCCGCGCCTAAACCCGCACCTGTGGTTGCGAAAACGCCCTCCAGTGGAGCGGCTCAAGGAGAAGTGAAAAAATGAAGATGAAGATGAAAACAAATAAAGCAGCGAAGAAAAGACTTCGTTTGACTGCTTCCGGCAAGATCAAAGCTAAAGGCGCCTTCGGTCGTCACATCATGAGATCGAAAAACGCAAAACGTAAACGTAGAATTGCAAAAACAAAAATCATTAGCCCTTCTTACAATAGAATGGTTCATGCTTTGTTACCTAACGGTTGATTTTTTAGTAACCTATTTCTCCTCTGGCATTAACAGCTGAATGTAAATTCATGCGGCCTCGAGGATAAGGAGATTTTTCAGTGGCACGAGTAAAAAGAGGCACAAAAGCCCGCGCAAGACGCAATAAAGTTTTAAAAAGAGCCAAAGGATTCACTGGCTCTAATTCTAGATTATTTGTCACAGCACAAGAAGTTGTCGATCGCTCATTAGTCTTCGCTTATCGCGACCGTAAAGTTCGCAAACGACAATTCCGTACTCTCTGGAACCAGCGCATTAATGCTGCTGCCAGAATCAATGGAACAACATATTCCAAACTCATGGGCGCAATTCATAAAGCAAACATTGAGGTTGATAGAAAAATCTTGGCGGATCTCGCAGTCAATGATCCTCAAGCATTCTCATCAATCGTTCACAAAGCTATAGGAACAATTGCTGTAGCTGCTCAATAACAGAATGCTCGAAAAAATGAACGCGCTTGCGGTCGAAGCCGAAGCACAAATTAGCCTGTCTTTGAACATGACCTCATTGTATGAGGTCAAGGTGAAGTTCCTTGGTAAACAAGGAACTTTGTCTGTTCTGCTCAAAGACCTCGGCAAGTTGACTCCTGACGAGCGAAAGATCGTTGGCAAACAGGCCAATGAAATTAAAACCAAGCTCGAATCACTTTTTGAATCTAAGAATAATCAGCTTAAAAATGCTGAGCTCTCGGACAAGCTTTCGAAAGAAAGAATTGACGTGAGTCTTCCTGGCCGCGCGCCTGCTATCGGATCCATTCATCCTATTGCGAAAGTAACAAAGGAAATTTGCGATATTTTTGCACGTTTAGGTTTCAGTGTGCGCACTGGCCCTCATGTCGAAAAAGATTCGTACAATTTTGACGCTCTCAATATGCCTGGTGATCATCCCGCACGTGACATGCAAGACACTTTTTACGTCGAGGACAAATGGGTTTTGAGAACTCATACTTCACCAGTTCAAATTCGCACCATGCTCAAAGAAAAGCCGCCCTTTAGAATTATTAGTCCCGGCGGAGTATATAGATCTGACAGTGACACTTCACACTCACCACACTTCCATCAAGTGGAAGGATTCTTTGTCGATAAGAATGTTTCCATGAGTGATCTCAAAGGTGTCCTCTCTTATTTTTCAAAAGAATTTTTTGGTCCTGATATTAAAGTTCGATTGCGACCCAGCTATTTCCCATTCGTAGAGCCTGGAGCAGAAGTGGACGCAAGCTGTCCTCTTTGCAAAGGTTCGGGTTGCCACATGTGCAAGCAAACCGGTTGGATTGAAATTGCAGGCTGCGGAATGGTTCATCCTGAAGTTTTCAAAGCGGCAGGCGTGGATTATCCCACTTACAATGGTTTTGCATTCGGCATGGGCATCGAGCGAATGGCCGTCGTAAAATACGGCGTTAGCCATATTGGACTTTTCAGCGAAAACGATTTGCGATTTCTGGAGAATTTTAGATCATGAAAATTTCGCTGAGATTGCTCTCAAGCTTTGGAATGGATCTCGAAGAATATAAAGCAGATCCTAAAAAACTCGCTGACCTTCTGACCAATGCCGGCCTTGAGGTAGAAGAAATCCAAAACCAGTCGCTGCAATTTAAAAATGTGGTCATTGGAAAAATTATAGAAAAAAACAAACATCCCAACGCCGATTCTTTGACTCTTTGCCAAGTCGACACCGGTGATAAAATTCGGCATATTGTTTGCGGCGCAAAAAATCACAATGCCGGAGATAAAGTTATAGTGGCATTGCCGGGAGCTGTACTTCCTGGAAATTTTGCAATCAAAGTTTCAAAAATTAGAGGCGAAGAGTCCGAAGGCATGCTCTGTTCAGAAAAAGAATTGGGCCTTAAAGGCACATCTGACGGAATTATTATTTTGCCTGAGCAAGCCACTGTTGGAGATGCTTTCGCTAAGTATTACAAGCTAGATGATGTTGTTTTTGATGTTAAAATTACTCCAAATCGCGCTGATTGCTTGAGTCACTTCGGAATCATTCGTGAAATTTCTGCTCTCACAGGAAAGACTTTCGACCAGATCATGACGCCTTTCAATGAGGGGCGAGAATCGACTAAGAAATTAGTCAAGGTTACAGTTGAAGATCAAGAACGTTGCTTGAGATATTCGGGTCGCCTGATTAAAAATGTTAAAATCAAACCCAGTCCAGATTGGCTTTTAAAAGCGCTGGAATCTTTGGGTATGAGGTCTATCAATAACGTTGTCGATATCACAAATTATATTTTGATGACTCTCGGTCAACCGTTGCATGCTTTCGATTTTGCAAAAATTCGCGGTGGTCAACTCATTGTTCGTGCGGCTCAGCCTGGTGAAAAGTTAAAAACTTTGCGTGTGTCTGCAGCTGAAGAAAAAGAAATTACTTTTGAAAATGGTGAATTGATCATTGCTGATAGTGAAGGCCCTGTGGCGCTTGCTGGTGTGATGGGTGGATTTGATACTGGAGTTACTGAATCCACAACTGATGTTTTTATTGAATCAGCTATTTTTAACGCAGCCTCTGTGAGACGTACTTCCAAATTTTTTGGAATCAACAGTGATTCGAGTTACAGATTTGCGCGAGGGGTGGACCCGGATGGTGTCCTTTTAGCACTCAACAGATGTTGCCAGCTGCTTGCTGACTTCGCTGAAGGAACTGTTTGCGCGGATTCCTACGATATTTATCCAAGGCCTTTGAGTCGCCCTCGTATTGAATTGGATTTGAAATTTATTTCCGCACGACTTGGTTTCACAGTCGAAACCAATGAAGCGCGAAAAGTATTAGAACGCCTCGGTTGCACGATCAACGGCAGCGGGGACAAGCTTTTGGTTAATCCTCCTGCTTACAGAATGGATTTGAAACTGCAAGAGGACCTTGGTGAAGAAATTTTGCGTATAAAAGGATTCGCCCAAATTCCTGAAACTCTTCCTGCGGCTACAAGTGAACCTACGCCAAGTGACAAAGATTTTCTTTTAGAACAGCGATTGATTGAACTCTTTGCTGGTCTTGGGTTTAACCAAGCGGTGAATTTGAGTTTAACCAGCAGCGAGTTTGAAGAAAAAGTTCTCGGAAAAATTCCCGATGCCACATCTGTGGATTTTGGAATCGATTTAAGAACGTCAGCAATTAAAATTATAAATCCTCTGAATAATGATCTCGATATTTTACGTCGAGCTATTTTCCCTTCGCTCTTAAAAAATATTCTTCACAACACAAGATATGGCGTAAAGCACGGTCAACTGTTCGAAATCGCCCCAGTTTTTGCTAACAAAAAAAGTGGGACGGGTGCCGAGACCGAGTTTTATCAAGAAGAGTCTCACTTGGGGCTCTGCCGTTTTGGTGAAGCAACTGAACAATGGGATGGTGCTTTTTTTAAAGTCAAAGGCGCATTGGAAAATTTCTTGAAAGCCTGGAGCTTTAAGTCATTTAAGTTTCAGCCGTTTGCGAATGCCCCTGAATTTTTACACCCGGGACAAAGTGCGCAAATCATCGTCGAAGGAAAACCTGTTGGTTTCATTGGCGTGATTCATCCGACTATTTTAGATGTTCTCGATTTTAAAATTCCGGTGGTGGTGGCTGAAATTGGTCTGAAGAATCTTTTTGCTAGTCAGCCTCGATTGAACAAATCGAAAGACGTTCCCAAATTCCCATCTATGGAACGAGATGTTGCTCTCCTGGTGCCTAACCGCATGTTGGCGAGTGATGTGCAAAGTGAACTCAAAAAAGCGGCTGGTCAGCTTGCTGTCGCCTGTGAGATCTTTGATCTTTATGCTGGTGCAAATTTGCCACCAGAATTTCGGAGCCTTGCCTTCCGAATCACATACCTAGAACCCACTCGCACGTTAGTTGACGAAGAAGTAAATGCATTGCATCAAAAGGCTATTCAAGCTGTTTGCTTAAAACTTCAGCTATCTGTGCGTTAATTGCTTGATATTTTTTATGATTTCCTTATCCTTGAGAGATAAGGGGGTTCTGAATGAGCGGACAAAACCTAGGGAAATCAACGATGACCAAAGCGGACATTGTTGAGAAAGTTTACGAGAAAATTGGTTTTTCGAAGAAAGAATCTTCAGAACTCGTTGAACTCGTATTTGACACTTTAAAAGCTACATTAGAAGTCGGCGAAAAAGTCAAAATCTCTGGATTCGGCAATTTTTTGGTTCGCCAAAAGAAAGAGCGAATCGGTCGAAACCCTCAGACCGGGGATCAGATCACCATCAGCGCACGCAAAGTTCTCACCTTTAGACCAAGTCAAGTTCTCAAAGCCATGCTCAATGGTGAAGACATCACGGGCCTTACCGATGATGATGACGATGACGACTCACAAGAATAAACGAGGAGTTTGACTATGATGGAAGATTATCTCCCTCCCCATTCATCAGAAGTTTTAAATCTCGGATCTGAAACTTTGTCAGAGGATATTTCTGCTGATGCCGATTTAGTCATGGAAAAAGTTGAATCCGCTAGTATGGGCGAGAAGTCTGACGGCAATTTCGATTTGTCTGAAATTGCTAAGATGGTTCCCAATAAAATGGCTTTCAAAATCGGCGATGTTGCCGATATTGCTGGGATCAAACCGTATGTGCTCCGTTATTGGGAGTCCGAGTTTGATGCTCTCAATCCTCAAAAATCTGCTTTCAATCAAAGAATGTATTCGAAAAAAGATGTTGAAACCGTTTTGCTGATCAAAAAGCTTTTGTACGATGAGAAATTTTCCATCGCCGGAGCTAAAAAGAAAATTCGTGAGTTGCGAAAAGAACTCAAAGTCGAAAAGCATTGGGTCGAAGTGAATGACAAGCTTGAGACTGTCAGTGAGCGCCTTGCCGATCTACTTCCCGAAATCGCGTCAATGAAATCCCTTTTTTCTTGATTTGATCGATTCGAGCCCTTAGTGTCCCATTAAAGAAATTACCCCTGTTTTTCGTGCGGCGCGTGGCTCAGCCTGGTAGAGCACTTGCTTGGGGTGCAAGGGGTCGCTGGTTCAAATCCAGTCGCGCCGACCAATTCCAACCCAAATCCGAAGATCGAATAAGTCGAAA
>JAYTHU010000227.1:0-2377 GCA_043732305.1 Oligoflexia bacterium | reverse complement strand
AATTCTCGACCAATTCACATCTCGTTTTGTTACAAAGGGTTTTTCTTCATTCAGAAATATTTTAGAAATCCAGTTGCGGCTACTTGCTACTTCCATGAAGTCACCTTCGGGAGTTGTACAGAAGAAGTTTTTGATCTTCTCAGCTCGATTTTGAAAGGCTTGGTCTCATCGAGATCTGATTTTAAAATCTGAATCATTCCTTGAACATGTTCAGTGGGACGAAGCTCAACGCTTAATAAGAAGAGATTATGAATTGGTTTTGTGATTTCATTTTGCGTGATCCAAAACCAAGAAGGATCTAATTTTTCTTTTTGTGTTGAACTCAAAGTGAACTCCACAAGAAGCATTCCTTCTTTGGTTTTGCCGATCCGATTCACTTCAAATAAAATATTTCCGCTTTTTGTTTTTCGATTGAGCTTGGTCCAAACCAGCGTTGATTTTGGTTCTCTCGATCTTTCTTTTGGCGTATCAAGATAGACAACATAGTCGGCACCGATCTCTTGGGCAGTCACGAGTTGCACGTTGTAGCGTCGCCAATCCGTATAGATGTACAAATTGCTTCGAGCTCGCGGGTGAAGTGGTTTGATCGTGATGGCTTGATCGAGATACTCAACTTTAAAAGATTCTAGATCGCCAACAACAATGCTATTGGGCCGATCCGGGACTTGTATAATCGTCGCGATTCCGATGGAGGTTTTAACAGTAATGATTTGATCATTGGCAACGCTAACGTGACGGACTCGCTCCACGGGATAAGCTTGTGAAGAAAAAAGAAGCAAAGGAATCCAGAGAATAAATGGATTCATTGGCCCTCCTTGAAAGAAGGGTTATTGGTTGCTCAGCAAGAAATTATTATTCTTCAATAGTGTTTAGTCATAGACTACGACTGAGAATTGCAAAAGTAGATAGCCTCCGTGTTTAACCATTTAATAATGGCACATATTGGATAGAGCGGCGAGGTCAGGCACTTAGGCATTCTTTCCAAGACGAAGTGCGCTAAAAAGCTGAGGCCAGATTATCGAGCAGCGCTTAAATTCATTCCGTAAATGGCCTGCGTTCGCGCATTACGGTACTAATCTTGCTATACCTAAGACGTTATCTAAAATTGATCGCAGATTGAATTTGAGGAGTTATAATGAAACCAATATTAACAATTTTGGGCGTAGCGTTTATTTGTTGGTCACCTAGTGCCTTTGCACAAACGGCTTCAAAATGTACAGCCTCTTCTTTTACTGGCTTCTGGGAAGCTAGCGACGGCCCAAATGCTGGAGCTCGACTCCTAATCAAAGCAGCAATTCCAGGCGTTCATCACGGTAGAGAAATCGGCCAAGCTGATTCTAACAATCAAATATATTTTGATTGGATTAAAGTTACCGGTCCTGCTGGTACCAATACAGCGCTTCGCACGAATAGACTCGATGTGAAGGGGGCCTCTAAGGCTGATGGTTGTACGTTAAGTTATCAGTATCGAAAAGACCTTATCAATCATGCCGATTTCGATTTACATGTTGTTGGCGAGATCAGCCATACAAAATCAAATGATGTTTTGAAAATTAAGACGGCAGGACTCGAAACAACATTGATTCGAAAAGATTCACTGTGGAACTCGAAAATAAGCGAAATGTTCAGTACTCAAATTCAGACTAAGGACGGACTGCAGTGGAGTCAGCCGTTCAGCGAATCTATGGCTGCATACACATATACTTGGCAGCTACCTCGCGAAAAAGCTCAGCAGTTTTGCTCAGCAGCCGGAGGCCGTCTACCTTCTAAAGAAGAATTTGAGAATCTGTTTGCAGAGTTGGGTTTTCAGCCCACCACGTATTCCTACCTTAACATTCAACATCAAGCGCGCTCTTTGAACATGTGGAAAGCTACTCCAAAAGGTTTGGCTTATTTTAAAAGCTTTCAGGGTAAGGAGCTTTACAGTTTCTGGGTAGCCCCGATTCTCGGAAGCGAAAGCTTGAAACTCGTCGCTGATATGTCACCTCGTTTTGGTCACACCGAAGATTTTCGCACCACTGTGCCACAGAAGGATTTGATCGGTGTATTTGACGGTGAAGATAGAAAAGTATGGGAGAGCACGGGCCAAGTTGATGGCCTAGCTGTGAACGGAATAATTTGCGTTAAATAATCCCTACTTTGATAGCTTAGTTGATCTCCTCAACTAAGCTTTGGTGACCTCGACTTTCGTGGAAAGATCCTTCAAAAACTGAAGCCAATTCTCATACCAGTATTTGCCATTAATTTTCGTTAACGCCTTGAGAATCACAGCTGAGAATGGCACTTAACTCCGTTATTGGCGAGGCCTGGCCAGATCTAATGAGCCAAGGCACAAAAAATTCTTTGTTTTCTGGTCAAATGTCCGACTAGGCGCCTC
>JAYTHU010000226.1:0-2417 GCA_043732305.1 Oligoflexia bacterium | reverse complement strand
GAGTTTCAGATGGAAACACTTGGTGGTATCGAATTTCACAAGCTCCATGGAGTAATCAATACTTCGTATCCGCTGATGCCTTTTACAACAATGGAGCTACCTCGGGCAGCCTGCACGGGACGCCTTTTGTTGACCCGGCAGTTCCGAGTTGTTGAGAGAGAACATTTTTGAAGCCAGGGCTAAAGTTTTAAGCGAGATTTTCATTTGATTCTTTAGAATCGCAGTCCTTTCTGAAACCAGAAACATCGATGTCGAATCTAGAGCGGGGTTTTTAAATGAAATTAAGAGTCACCTCACTCGTCCCGTCGGTTTCAAAATTATCTCTATTTTGATCGTGTACATCTCTCCATACCACCCCTTTGCTACCCTCTGATCACCTGCCCTTGTGGCCGCCAGTGGCACGACGGTCCGCCAAAACGCAGCTTTCATCGGGGGAATCGAATGATTAATCGAGATGTCAATACTTCCCTCAATAGCAGCCCAAAGGCAGGGCAAAGTTTGATTTCACTTCGTCCAGAATTAATCACAGCTATTTACAACCATCCAGCTCAAATGGCTAATTTGCGAACTATTTCATCCTTGTTGAATTTTTTGCGTAACTGTAACGGATGGACGGACTTAAACGACTTTCAAAAGTTACTTTTTCAACATGTCTATACCGCCGAAGAACGCAGATCAGAATGCACCAGAATCGTTAGGCGTTTACAGCGCGGAGAAAAACTTCCCCAAAATTGCCCGGAACCACCTCTGACTGGAAACCCTTCAGAAATTGACTCCTGGAAAATCGAGGTCTTTATTTTTGAAAGAATTGCGAGGCAGCTGAGAACTGTTGGTGACGCGATGGCATGGATGTGCTTCAAATACGATCGCAAACTCATTGTAGCTCTGTCGTACAACCAATCAGCCGGACCTATGTTTGGAAAGGAAGGACTTGGATACGAACTAGGACGGGTAGAGGAACTACAACAAGAGAAACGATTTGGCTTGCTTCACGATTTAACAAACTGTCTAAGGATCGCAGATCTCACAGAATTCACGCCAAGCGGAACTCCACTCCTTAGAGAGATAAAAAAAAGTAGAGGTGTCTCTGGAGTCCAAAAGACGCGTATTCAGGATGCGATAAACGCTGTTAACACAGGCACTTTCTTTGCCCGAAATAGACCAAATTCCGGCCCGGTGATGTTGCAGGAAAAGCACAAAACTAATTTGAAATCGTTGAATGATTTGATTCAGTTATCAAAAGTCAGGGGAACTGCCGGTATGCAACTTCCGTTTGGACGTGCGCTGATCGCATCATCTCTCCCACAGTACGTTGCAAAGTGGGGAGAGAGTCCTGAAAATTTCGTTTCTAGTATGAATACAACCCGTCAAGCGGCTATGAAGAGAGCAAAGATAACAAATGATCTTCACACGATGAGGGCGACTAGCGGAGATCTTGCTTCTCGCTCCGTAAGCTTAACGCCGGTTTCAATTTACCCGTTTTCGAGCGAAGATTGCGCATCAATTATTTGTGACCACAGTATTTATGAAACGATCATCTCCATAGATTCATTAGTTAGGGTTTTTGAATCAGTCAATCTAAGAGCAGAAATACTTTTACCTGATGAGCATGGAACTGTAAGCGAAAACGATAACGTGCTCCGAATTTCTGACGGGAATCGGACTATGACGGTCCATGGAGCTGGGATGAATCAATTGCTATTTGAGACATTTGATCCAAGAAGTTGGGCCATGGGGATCAAAGAGTCTTTTGAAATGGGCGACCTTCCAGGAGAGCCGACTATTTTATTCTTTCGGGAATCAAGATCGTGGGCGAGAAATAGATTGGAAATTTAGCGGCATTGGCCTTCGGACGAAGGGATCATGTTCGATGGTATCGATCCACGGTCATTTTGGCTCCTCCTCATAAAACTTTCGGCCTGCTAGCTCAAAATGGAAGGGTTGGCTACCTCGGGCAACCTGCACGGGACGCCTTTTGTTGATTCGGCAGTTCCGAGTTGTTGATAGCGACCATTTTTGAATCCAAGGTTAAAGTTTTAACCCAGATTCTCCTTTGATTCTTTTAAAACAGAGTCTTTTCGGAAATCAGAAACATTATTGTTAAAACGAAAGTCGGGCTTTCGAATGAAATTAAGAGTCACCTCACACGCTCCTTTCATTTTTGGATTATCTTCATTTTGAGCGTGTACATCTATCACTGAGGATCCGCTCGTACCCTTGGATAGCCCAACTGAGTGGCAAGACTATGGCGCGGAAAGGGACACAGTAGTTAAAAACTAGATTTTCTAAATAGAAACTTCACTTGAAACCGAAATGTCCCACTTAAAACCGAAAAAATCGATGTAACGAACCTAATTGTCACCTGTTTCCGTAACACTTATCTCATGACGGCAAAAGAGCCCCTGTCAGTCACTCAT
>JAYTHU010000225.1:0-2457 GCA_043732305.1 Oligoflexia bacterium | reverse complement strand
CTCCACCGAAACTGAAAATGACAATAAAATCATTGACCTAGCTCTTCAGAAAACCTTAATATAGCGGTTCGAAGATCGCCCGCTAGGGGGCACCAATTGTCAAGTTGTTCGAACCAATGTTTAAAATAAAAAGTTTGGAGCCTGTGGAATCTCCCACAAGTCCCATCTCGAAGTATCTCTCCCCCATATAATATTCTATTTCGATCCCATCAGGTTTCACCCGGACTTTGTGAACCAGACGCCTGATCAAAGCCATTTTCGTGTCACCGGTGAAACCATCGTTCACCAAGATTTTTAAAGATTCCCGAAAGGCCTCATAAGTTTTAAGTGCCACTGATGGATCCTGGATCTGACCGGTATCTTTGAGGCGGAAGAGCTTCTCCTCGATTTCGATTTTGCCCGCTTCAAGTTTCTCCATTTGTTTGAAGAATGGCTTACCTGAAACGGATTTTGGGAGTTGGGTCAGCCGCTCGGCGAGAGCATCAAGCTGGGTTTCTATTCCATGGAGTTTGGCTTTGAGCCCGTCTTTTTCTTTCAGGGCAGAGTTGTTGTCATAAAGGAGTTTCGTCTGATCTAAAAGTTTTCCGGCAAAGTTTTTATCTAAAATAATTTTCTTCACCTCATCCCAAACAACTGACTCGAGTTTCTTGGCGAAAACTCTATTTGGAGTGCAGCTGAGAAGTTTTTTAGAGAGAGAAGTGTTTCTTTTGGTGAGTGCGTTTAGATCAAAAAATAGTCAACAGACTAGTGGTTTAGTTCACTCGCACGAGTGGGATTAACTCGTTGTTACTCAAGTAACTAACGCTGCCTGAACCACAGCTAGAAACGCTGACGAGCGTTGATCCATCAGGCTTAAGAATTACCGCTGCTCCGCAGGTTAATTTGATACCTTTTTGATCGAAAGTTATTGTATGCAAAGTTACAAATCCTTCTTTGCTCCCGAATAGATATCCTGCGAGTTCAGGAATTTTTGACAAAGCTGTAATCGTGCCGGTAATGACCTGTTTTGAGAGTGGAAACTCCAAGTTATTCATTTCTACACCGGTTAATTTAGCGGCTTGAAGAATGCTGGGACGGTCTCTGACTGCATCTGGATATAGATCCTTAGCAAGTACATTGACGCTAGATAAAATTAAAATTGATGCCATCACAAATCTGTTCATCGTTCACTCCTTAGTCACAGAGCTCAATTTTGCCATTTTTAGTTTCCCTAATGCAAAATAAGCTCAATTGATATTCTGCTTTTACTAGTTGCTAAATTCATGCCAATAATTTGTTTTTTTGGTGACGCTGAACTGTGAACTAAACCAAATCTTTTTTTTCCTTAAACCGTATTGGTTTGAGCTAGAGAAGCTGATCGATTCAATGTTTGCGTCTGTGGCCACCAAGGCAAAGGCTTAGACAGGAACGCAGACATCGATAACATTTATTTTACGCTGCCCTTATGTACCAAGAGTAACATTGTCACACTGGAAAACAAAATCCCCCAACTTAATCATTGGAGAATTTCTTGAAATTTTTCAACTCGTACTGGAGTGGTCGCCGAGCGCGACGTCATGCTGAAATTTTATTCAGCGATGCTGCACATTGATTTGGCTACTGCCAGATCGTCATGACGTAGAGTTGTTAAAGTCTCAACCATGCGACAGCTAGTTCCGCCAATACCTTTGAACTCACAGTCAGTAGCCGAGACATCGACGTAGCTAATCATCTGGTCAAATTTCATCGTTCTGTCCTTCTGATCTGCCGTCACTCCCCGGTTCCAGAGCACCAACACTCGTTGGATCATTGTTGCGTTTTGAGTTGTCGTCTTTTGAGCGGCGACTAATCTTAACTCGATTGGTTGTCTGAATTCCATTTTAACAGAATCGAGAAGCATAATACGTGCTTGTCTTTGGACATCTGTAAGTGAGGTATCGAAATTCATCGCTGCCACGGTCGCGTCGCGGAGCTTATATGTGGGAGCAGCACAACCCTTTGGCGTGATATATTCCATAAATTGTTGAGCCAAAGAGGGGTCGCTGAGTGAAAGAACCTCACTACTTGCCCCGTAAGTAAATTGCGTAGTAAGAATTGTAAGTGTAAAAACAAAACTAAGTGATAACGCGAATCTCATATTGTACCTTTTCAAAAAAATAGCGTTCCATAACCGTAGGAGAATTACTCTCCCAAGACCGAAACGCAATTTCCATCAAATCTCCTATAGAGCAAGTACCATGCCCAAGATTTGATTGACGAGATATCTGTAAATTTGATTTGAAGATAGTAAACAAGGTCCGGTGACCCCATTTGGAATCGATTTTCCTTAAAGCGTACTGCCGCCGATGTACCTAACTTCTGCACCCTTATCATAAAGTACGTATTGACTCACGGGTAAAGGTGACCGAAGAGGGTTCATGATCCTGTTAATCTTTTCTTCTTTTCCATTTCGACTATTCTGAAGAAAAAGTTTAATTT
>JAYTHU010000224.1:0-2473 GCA_043732305.1 Oligoflexia bacterium | reverse complement strand
GGAGTAGTACAAAAATTTGTGCGTTGTGAGGGGCTCAAACCCCCGACCCGGTGATTAAGAGTTGGCTCTTGCGTCCGCCATGTTGTTTTCCTCGTCTTGCATATCCCAAGTTTGAGCGTGAAATGACAATTAATGTTCCTAATTGTTCCTTTTGTCCCGGGAGACAACGGTTAAGGTTTTAGCAAATTGTTAGCAGACTCCCTCTTTTTGGGTAATAAATGAGCTAATCGTCTTTGGGACTGAAGTTTAGTCATCCTGGACTTTGTATTTCCCTGTCGGTACTTTTCCTCATGAGCACTTGGACTAAATTGAAACCAGAGAATGTCCTTATTTGGTCTGGTGCAGGGATTTCGATGGATGCGCCATCAAATATTCCTTCAGGCGAGGGTTTCTCGAAGCGCGCCATAACGGAGTTTATGCTTCCGTCAACGTATACCAAGGTAGAAAAACTGTATGAGTCATTAAAGTCTGAAATCTTCAGGGGAAACAAAGAGCAAAAATTTCCTCGATTAGAAACTGTTCTAACAGCGTTAGTAAATGCTTATACTAACGATGTTCTTAGGGATGTTTTAAGTGATGTTAAGAATGCTTCACCTAACATTAATCACAAGTTTTTCGGAAAACATCTGGATGCTGGCGGAGTTCACGTAACTGCAAATTACGATACTTGTACTGAAAGGTGTGCATCAACGGTAGCGAACGACTCTAGTCATCAGATTGTTCACTATCACGGCAAGTATGAGGACGAAATGGATATATCCGGTCTTGGAACCACCCTCCCATCTATATCAAATGGTCTCTCACCTAATACGACAGGAAAATTGCTCTCTTTGTTAACTTCAAAAGCGATAACTACAATTTTTTTTGTCGGATATAGTGGAACAGATTACTTTGACATAACTCCATTTTTTATGGAAAATCTTCAGATTCTGAAGGACAAAAAAATAATTTGGCATCGTGAAACCGAGAAGGATCGCAATTCTGAAACTTTGAATTTGGCAAATCTTTTAGTAAGAAAGAATATTTCTATTGAATTTTTGGATCAGAAGTTGGAATCAATTCTCCCTGAAATTTCATCTGCATGGTCGATCCCACTTGAAAAAGTTGATACAGAATCCCCACCATGGAAAAGAGTGACCTTTGTGTCAGATTCAGAGCGCAAGGATGCCTCACTTGCTTTATTTAATAGAATTGGTTTTAGGAAAGAGTTTCTTGAACTCCATCGGGAGGTTGAGCCTAAGGATAGTCAAGACTGGGAGGATTGGGGTGACGCTCTCTGGGCACAAGGGAGTTATCTTCACGCAAGAGACAAATTCAGAAGGGGATTCTGCTATGAAAAAATTCGAAGTGATTTTTTTGAAACCAGGATTCTTTGGATTAGGGGTGATCTTCTCAAGGCGCAGAGACGCGCTTGGAAACTAGTTGAGGAAATAGAGAATCCCATCTATAGTGAAATGGAAACCCTAGAGTCATTTATCGATTTGAAAGCAAAAATTTTGATTTTATACGGGAAGGTTCTCTTGTTTTTAAAGCGCACTCCAGATTGTTATCTATTGTTTCGCTTTCTTAAAGAGAGACGAATTGAAGCCATTCGTAGATTAGAAGATTTTTATCCAAGTGTTTTGGGTTCAAGTGCCGACGATTTGGGGGTGGATTACGGAGACTTACTGCGGGCGTTAAAAAATGAGAAAAATTCAAAGACATTTCAAGACATTCTGGAGCGTTTCGGTCAAAAAGAAGCGATTCATGCAACCTTGAATTATCAAGTTGGAGCACTCAGAAATCGTTTTGAGTCACCAACTCAAAATTATCCACACCCTTCGAAAAGGGAATTTGAAGATTTGCGTCATGATCAAATAGAGATTGGGGCGAAGGGTGAAGCTTTGCTAGGGATGCTTTTGCCCGGAGCACGCGTTCATTTCTCTTTCGAGGATTTTAAAGAAACCATAAATCCTATTCAAATCACTCCTTGGCATCGCTTCAGGTTAACTTGCGGGTTCTTACTATTAAGCAAATGGGATAGATTCCGTCAGGTACGAGAGTCTAGCTTGGACGCCTAAGTGCTTTGTATCCAGAATCTCTCCGATCAACTCCCTTATGAAGCAAGCAATAGGAATTGGTTCTTACTTTCACCTCGCTTTTTACGCTTCTTCGATGGAGAGTTAACACGCGAAAAGGCGCCATTCAGAAGCCTGAACTCAGAAATCTCAAAAGGTTTAGACCTTCACGCATGCAGATAAATCTGGCATGCTTCTTCTAGTCCTCTTGTCGGATGTTTTGAGAAATCTGTTTGGGGAATCAAAGATGGTTTGATGACTTTTTTGAAAGGAAGCAGATGCTCACGATCAAAGTTGGGAAGGCCTCTTTAGATAAAGGGATTGATTCGCTGAACCGTTTTGCCGGGACAAATGAAATGGATGCGAAGAAGATAATTAAGGGAGCAATCGAAAGCGCGATTGATCAAACAATGGAG
>JAYTHU010000223.1:0-8379 GCA_043732305.1 Oligoflexia bacterium | reverse complement strand
GATCGCCGCTGTCAATGTCGTCTTACCATGATCGACGTGACCAATAGTTCCAATGTTACAATGCGGTTTTTTTCGCTCAAATTTCTCTTTTGCCATTTATTTAATCTCCTAGTTCGTTTGCTATTTTATTTTTTCAAACTTTTTTATAATATCAAATCAACAAATTTTATTAACCACGTTGTTTCGCCATCACGTCGCTCGCCACATTGTTAGGTGCATGAGCGTAATGGTGAAATTCCATCGAGTAGCTTGCGCGCCCTTGAGACATCGAACGAAGATCAGTCGAATACCCAAACATTTGTGCGAGAGGGACTTCTGCGGAAATCACTTGCGTGTTGTTTCGTGCAGTCATATTCAAAATCTTTCCCCGACGAGAATTCAAATCGCCAATCGCACTTCCCATAAATTCCTCGGGAGTTAACACTTCCACTTTCATCATCGGCTCAAGCAGAACAGGGAAGGCGTTTTTGCAACCTTCTTTGAAACCTATCGAACCAGCGATTTTAAAAGCCACTTCGGAAGAGTCGACATCGTGATAGCTACCATCAGTGAGCGATACTTTTACATCAACTACGGGGTAACCTGCAAGCACTCCGTTTTCACAAGCCTCTTTTATTCCCTTTTCCACTGCTGGAATGAATTCTACGGGAATCTTCCCCGCCACAATCCTATTGACGAACTCATTACCTTTTCCAGTTGGATTCGGTTCTATCTCGAGCCAAACATGACCATATTGGCCTTTTCCGGCCGATTGTCTAATAAATTTACCTTCAGCGGTCACTTTTTTTGTAATTGTCTCTCGATAAGCCACTTGAGGGGTACCTACGTTGGCCTGAACCTTAAATTCTCGGAGCATTCGGTCGACAATAATCTCCAAATGGAGTTCCCCCATGCCAGAAATAAGAGTCTGGCCGGTCTCTTCATCGATTTTAACCCTAAAGGAAGGGTCTTCAATGGCCAACTTCTCTAGAGCTACAGCCATTTTCTCTTGATCTGCGGTGGTTTTTGCTTCAATTGCGACGGAAATGACAGGAGTTGGAAAAACAATCGATTCAAGCAATATAGGATGAGCCTTATCACAAAGCGTGTCACCTGTGGTGGCAAACTTAAGTCCAACTATAACACCAATATCCCCAGCTTTTACCTCGGTGATATCTTCTCGCTGATTCGCATGCATGCGAAGCAATCGTCCGATGCGCTCATTTTTATTTTTTGAAGAATTGTGAATGTAGCTACTAGAAGTAAGAACTCCAGAATAAACTCTTACGTAAGTGAGGACTCCTACAAAAGGATCTGTGACAATTTTAAAAACCAGTGCACTGAACGGTTCATTAAAATCTGTCTTACGAGTAAGAACCTTGTCTTTTTTCTCAAGATCAAATCCTTGAATAGCAGGAATGTCGAGTGGGCTTGGAAGAAAATCAAGAACAGCATCCAGCAATTGCTGAACACCTTTATTTTTAAAAGATGCTCCGCAAAGAACAGGAACGCACTTTAGATTTATAGTTCCTTCACGCAAAACTCTTTTTATTTCATCAACACTGACGGCAACGCCCTCGAGGTATTGCTCCATAAGCTTGTCATCAAGTTCAGAGACTTTTTCGACCATAAACTCACGCATGGCTACAGCTTCTTCGAGCACTGCTTCTGGGATTTCGCTAATTTTGAATTTTGCGCCAAGATCACCCTCGGGCCATGTGACAGCCTTCATCAAAACCAAATCAATGACACCCTTGAATTTATCTTCGGCACCTAGAGGAATTTGAATGGGAATTGGATTTGCGCTAAGCTTTTCTTTCATTGAGTTCCAGCTCATTCTGAAATCTGCACCAATGCGGTCCATTTTATTTACGAAAGCAATTCGTGGAACATTGTATTTGTCAGCCTGGCGCCAGACTGTTTCGGATTGAGGCTCAACTCCGTTTACGGCGTCAAAAACGCAAACGGCGCCATCGAGCACACGCAGCGATCGCTCAACTTCGATTGTGAAGTCGACGTGACCAGGAGTATCTATGATGTTTATCTGATGACTTTTCCAGATGCAGGTTGTAGCAGCGGAGGTGATTGTTATTCCGCGCTCTTGTTCTTGAGGCATCCAGTCCATAGTGGCAGCACCATCATGAACTTCGCCCATCTTATAATTAGTACCGGTATAATAAAGGATGCGTTCAGTGGTTGTGGTTTTACCCGCATCGATGTGGGCCATAATGCCAATGTTCCGAGTGTTCCTCAGATCTTCAGTTTTCTGAGGAGAAACAATAGCACTCATGACTCAACTACCACCTGTAGTGAGCGAACGCCTTGTTGGCTTCAGCCATCTTATGCACGTCTTCACGTTTTTTGATAGTTGCACCGCGGTTATTAAAAGCATCGACGACTTCAACGGCAAGTCTGTCTTTCATGGTCTTTTCAGATCGGCTACGAGCAAAAGTCACGAGCCAACGAATCGCCAATGCTTGACGACGGCTGGGACGAACTTCCACAGGAACTTGGTAAGTAGATCCGCCAACACGACGACTCTTAACTTCAACCATGGGCTTGCAATTCTCAATCGCTTTTTTCAAAACGATCAAAGGATCTTCAGCGGGAACTTTCTTTTTCAATTCATCAATACAGCCGTAGATAATTTGTTCGGCAACGGCTTTTTTTCCATCGCTCATGAGAGTGTTAACAAATTTAGCGATAACGAGATCGCGGTAGACTGGATCAGGGAGAAGTTCTCTTTTTACGATTACGGCTTTACGTGGCATTTACATTCACTCCTTAGGCGGTTGCAGCTTTGGGTCTCTTGGTTCCATACTTAGAGCGGCCATTTTTTCTATCGGCAACGCCCTGTGTATCCAAGGTTCCACGAACGATGTGATATCTTACTCCTGGCAAATCTTTAATTTTTCCACCACGAATCAAGACCACACTATGCTCTTGAAGATTGTGTCCGACACCTGGAATATAACTGGTGACTTCGTAACCATTTGTAAGTCTGACTCGAGCAACTTTGCGAAGCGCAGAGTTAGGTTTTTTAGGTGTGGTGGTGTAGACGCGAACGCAGACGCCACGTTTTTGAGGCGAGCCTTGCAAAGCAGGAGAGGATGTTTTTCTCTTCTGAATTTGCCGTTCTTTTTTGATCAGCTGGTTAATCGTGGGCATTCATTTATCCTTTTTAAAACATGGCCAATCCCATTATGGGCCGGCCTTTAAAGTTCATTTCACGAGGACCGCAGTATAATTTTTTTTCCACAAACGTCAAGGCAAAAGGTTCATCTATTATTTTTCGGGTCCAATGAGCCCTCAATATAAAGAGTGATCATCTCGCTGTATATACTTTTTCGGGGCTGGCAATAACACTCAGTCAATTGTCTGAGTGAACTTAAGACAAAGTAGCCTGAGTGAGAAACACGCTCACAAGGACGAGTTAGTCGATAGAATAGGTTTTGGGTTTATGAAGGCTTCTTCCGGAAACCCTGCGATGAGCTTTTCTCATTTTTGCTTTTACCCTTTTTGATCGGATGCTCATGATGTGCCAAGCACAAAGCAGGAGAGTTCCAGTGAAGAACATTGACAATGGCGTAAGATCACCCGCCCAAATAGCGTACATAGCTACAGCTAGGCAAATATAAGGCTTCAGCTTGTATATCAGTTCTTCCACTTAAGTCCCCCAAGGTGTAACTAATCCTGAACGTTACTTCTAAATAGAGCAAAAAGTCGGCCACTTTAAAAAGATTGTGGTCGATTTGGGCTCCCGGAAATGACAAACCAGTAGACAGTGTATGACGATCTCTCGCTTAAGCTCATTTTGCGGAAACCCGCCCCATTAGGGCGCTTTTATGAGACCCTAGTAAAACCTAAGGTATCTGGATGGTTGGCACGAATTGCATTCACAGTATAAAGGTATAAATGTTGAAAATTAAATTACTTCCTCCATTTTTAGTCTTTGTTTGCTTGGCGCAAATCGCAGAAATAGATTTTGCTTTAGCAATGATGCGACCGGGCGACAGAATCAGGCACAATTCCATTTGTGGCAATGAGCTCGAGGGAATCTCAAATGTTTCACTTGATGGACAACCTCTGTTTGCAGTGCGATCCGCAGTTAAATTCCAAGGTCGAGAGCTGACTCAAGATGAAGCAAAAACCGTAAACTCTCGAATCTTGGAGCTAAAGACGGTCACAAAAAAAAATATGACGCCTGAAACCTATGTTGAATTCGGAGTTCTGTTTTCCTTCGTTCAAGCCGACGTCTCGGATGAATTTAAATCACTCGAGAATTTGCTCGATCTAACTACGATGCGATATTTTAAGTTTAAAGGGCAGTTCATATCTACTGAGCAGGCCCAGATGATTCTCACCGATATTCATTTTCAAATGGGATCTGCTTCACGCAAAAGCCCAATTGGTTCTCTCGAAATGTATCGGGAGAGAATTGAATATGTGGATGGTCTTTTCAACTCAGAAAACCTAAGAATAGCTCTTAATATTACAAACGAGTATTTGCAGTGGCCAGGTCTTCCAATCAGGGACCTTGAAAAAATTCCTGCGTTTATTAACCTGCTCGCGAAAAGCACGAAGCTTGCGGAAACCTCGATTAGCTATAAAAATTCATTCGAAAAAGCGACACTCTTTAAAATAATATTTTATTATTCGAGAAAAAATCACTTGAGCGCCTCCCAATTCATAGGGCAGCTTGGTAAACTTCAGACTGCGGTTGCAATTCCCCTCGAGGCCCGTAGTTTGAACGACCTTCTTCAAAACCTTTACCTAGAAAAAGACGTAAGCCTCCTGTCAACTAAGGCGCACCATTACCTAGACTTTCAAAAGCTTTCTGACATAGGTAAAAAACTATAATCGTTTTGCCTATCTTTTAGACAACCGTCAAAGTCTATTTCGATTCTCATCCCTAGCATCTCTCTACACCCACTTGCCGGGGGCCCTAAATTGCAACTTGAGTTAGTATGAGCAAAAAGAGAGAAACTACATTTAGTGGCGTCCTGACTAATTTTCTGGAAGCGCGAAAGCAACATCACAAAGTTCGGGGCTTTCGACTTGCTAAGATGATGCAAGTTTTTATCGAGATCGACGGCACTATTTATGAAACAGAAACTATTGATATTTCCGCAAAAGTGATCCGCCTTCAAAATAAATTTCCTCTTAAGTCTCGAGGACCATGCGTGATCACATTTAGAGGCCATGCAGGTTTTCAGATGATTGCGACTCCCATTGTTGACGAGCAAGAACTGACAACCCATAGTTGGGATCGACTTGCTCTTAGAAATGAAATTGATTTATCTATTTTAGATAAATCAATCTGAATTTTAAATTGCAGACAAAGAAAAACCCCAGCTCTTTCGAGTCGGGGTTTTTGTTCTCGAATTAACAAAAACTGTTTAGCTATTTTATCCTTGTGCGGGCAAACTTTCCACAGCACTGCTGCTAGCGGAAGGAAGGTCCATATCATCATCCATATCATCCTCTTCAATGCCGAGCTTCCAACGTTTGTACACTGGTAGACCGGTACCGGCGGGAATGAGACGTCCCATGATAACGTTTTCTTTGAGACCGCGAAGATAATCCACTCGACCAGAAATACTGGCTTCGGTGAGAACCTTGGTGGTTTCTTGGAAAGACGCTGCAGAGATAAAGCTATCTGTGCTGAGTGAAGCCTTGGTGATACCCAAGAGAAGAGGTTCCGCCGAAGCTGGTTTTCCACCAGATTGGCGAATCTTTTCATTTTCACTTTCAAAATTGCTCTTCTCAACGCTTTCGCCTGCCAAGAAGCTGGTGTCCCCAACTTCAAGGATCTTAACGCGTCTGAGCATTTGTCGCACGATAGTTTCAATGTGCTTGTCATTGATACTGACACCCTGCAATCGATAAACTTCTTGAACTTCATCAACCAAGTACTTAGCGAGTTCTTTATCACCCAGCACGCGTAAAATATCGTGGGGATTTGAACTTCCATCCATCAAAGGTTCACCCGCTTTGACATATTCGCCTTCGCGAACGCCAATGTGTTTACCCTTGGGGATGAGATATTCTTTTTGCTCACCAATCTCAGGAGTGATGATGACTCGTTGTTTACCTTTGGAGTCTTTACCGAAACTGACGTAACCGTCGATTTCAGAAATAATTGCAGTCTCTTTAGGTTTACGAGCTTCAAAGAGTTCGGCAACACGAGGGAGACCTCCGGTGATGTCCTTAGTCTTTGTTGTTTCTCTGTGAATCTTAGCCAACACATCTCCGGAGTGAATTTCTTCACCGTCAGCGATCAACAGATTCGCACCTGAAGGAAGACTATAACGTGCAGGGATATCACGATTAGGAAGTTTCAAAATATTTCCACCAGCGTCTGCAATCATAATTGCGGGACGTTGATCGGCATCTTTTGATTCCATGATTACGCGACGAGCGAAACCGGTAATATTATCGATTTGCTCTTGCATGGTCGCACCCTCTTCAATGTCATGGAATTTTGCAATTCCAGAAATTTCAGAAATGATGGGATTCGAGTAAGGATCCCATTCTGCGATTTGACTGCCCTTTTTAACGCTGTCACCTTCTTTGAAATCCAAGATGGCGCCGTAAACGATGCTATATTTTTCTCGCTCACGACCAGTTGAATCAATTACCGCAATTTCACCGTTACGATTCATAACTGTGAGCTTGCCAGCTTTGTTTCTAACTGTATTCAGGTTGGTAAATTTAAGCTTACCTTCGTTGCGTGCTTGAAGAACAGATTGTTCAACACTTCTTGTCGCAGTTCCACCAAAGTGGAACGTTTGCATCGTCAACTGTGTTCCAGGTTCACCGATAGATTGAGCAGCAATAATCCCAACAGCTTCACCCAAATTGACGGTATGACCACGAGCTAAATCGCGACCGTAACACTTGATACAAACTCCGCGCTTGCTACGACAAGTGAGAACAGATCGAATTTTAACCTTCTCGATACCAGCTTCATCAATGAGTTTGATGTGAGATTCATTAATTTCTTCGTTAGCTTCAACAACCACTTTGTTAGAGAAAGGATCTGTGAGTGCTTCAATAGCCACACGCCCCAAAATTCTATCGCTCAGGGGTTGAATGATTTCTCCGCCTTCAGTCAATGCTGTGACAAAGAGACCATCTTTTGTTCCGCAATCGCGCTCTGTGATAATTGCATCTTGTGCAACGTCAACAAGGCGTCGAGTGAGGTAACCGGAGTTTGCCGTTTTAAGTGCCGTATCGGCCAAACCTTTACGGGCTCCGTGAGTAGAGATGAAATACTGAAGAACGCTGAGACCTTCACGGAAATTCGCCGTGATGGGCTGTTCAATAATTTCACCAGATGGTTTCGCCATCAAACCGCGCATACCTGCCAACTGTCTGATCTGAGCAGCGGATCCCCGCGCTCCAGAATCAGCCATGACATAGATCGGATTGAAGCTAGGTCCGCGAACGGACTTGCCATCTTTAAGTTTAAATTCTTGAGTATCGATCATCGCCATCATCTCTTTTGCGACTTGATCCGCAGTCTGAGCCCAGATATCGACAACTTTATTGTAACGTTCACCATCGGTGATCAAACCTTCAGCGTATTGATCTTGAATCTTTTTAACTTCCGCTTGAGTCTTATCGATCATCGTGGCTTTTGAATCAGGAATAGAAAGGTTATCTACACAGATCGAGATCCCTGCTTTTGTTGCAAAGCGGAAGCCCAATTGCATAAGTCTGTCTGCCAAAATGACTGTTTCTTTGTTGCCGGCTAAGCGGAAACAATGATCAACCAAGGAGGCCAAAGATTTCTTGTCCATGACTTTATTGTAAACTTCGAAAGGAACTTCTTCAGGAACGATATCTCGCAAAATTGCGCGACCAACACTTGTATCCAAGCGCTTGTTACCGACTCGGAGTTTGATTTCCGCTTGAAGATCGATTTCTTTCATTTCATAAGCGTAAATGACTTCATCGATGTTGCTGAAAATACGTCCAGAACCTTTGGCTCCGGGGCGTGTTCGAGTCATCCAGTACACACCCAAGACGATATCCTGTGTGGGAACAATAATTGGACGACCATGCGCGGGACTCAAGATGTTGTTTGTAGACATCATAAGAACGCGGGCTTCGACTTGAGCTTCAACAGACAACGGAACGTGAACGGCCATTTGATCGCCGTCAAAATCCGCGTTGAATGCGTGACAAACGAGGGGATGCAACTGAATAGCTTTGCCTTCTAACAGCAAAGGTTCAAAAGCTTGAATTCCAAGTCTGTGAAGTGTGGGAGCTCGGTTGAGAAGAACAGGATGTTCTTTAACAACTTCGGATAAAATATCCCAAACTTCTATCTTTTCTTGTTCGACCATTTTCTTAGCGGCTTTGATGGTTGTGACAAAACCTTTTTCTTCAAGT
>JAYTHU010000222.1:0-8405 GCA_043732305.1 Oligoflexia bacterium | reverse complement strand
TAACAACTTCGGATAAAATATCCCAAACTTCTATCTTTTCTTGTTCGACCATTTTCTTAGCGGCTTTGATGGTTGTGACAAAACCTTTTTCTTCAAGTTTGTTGAAGACGAAGGGTTTGAACAATTCAAGCGCCATCTTTTTGGGCAAACCGCACTGATGCAATTTTAATTCAGGACCGACAACGATAACTGAGCGACCAGAATAGTCGACACGTTTACCGAGCAAGTTCTGGCGGAAACGACCTTGTTTACCTTTGAGCATGTCACTCAAAGAACGCAGAGGACGCTTGTTTGGACCAGTGAAAGTCTTTCCACGACGACCGTTATCGAACAATGCATCTACAGATTCTTGCAGCATGCGTTTTTCGTTACGAATGATGATTTCAGGAGCGTTGAGCTCTTGCAGTCTCTTCAAACGATTGTTTCGGTTGATAACTCGTCTGTATAAATCATTTAAATCTGAGGTTGCGAAACGACCACCATCGAGAGGAACGAGAGGACGAAGATCAGGCGGAATCACCGGAACAACTTCCATCATCATCCAATAAGGTTGGTTGCCAGATCCTTTAAAGGATTCAACAACTTTCAATCGCTTGGTGAGCTTCTTTCGACCTGCGTCGGAAGTCACTTCTTTGAGTTCTTCACGAAGAGTCAGAGAGAGAGAATCGATATCGATTTTCTTCAACAGATCACGAACAGCTTCGCCGCCCATTCCAGCTGAAAATTTTCCACCGAATTCTTTCAATGCATTTTGATACTTGTCTTCGGTAAGAAGATCGCCTTCTTTCAAAGTGGTTTCGCCTGGATCGGTGACGACATAAGCTTCACAGTAGAGTACTTTCTCTACGTCCTTAAGTGCCAAATCCAAGAGATTACCAATTCTGGAAGGAAGCGAACGCAAGAACCAAATGTGAGCGACGGGAGTAGCCAATTCAATGTGGCCGAGTCTTTCACGACGCACTTTGCTTTGGATAACTTCAACACCACATTTTTCGCAGACGACTCCGCGATGCTTCATGCGTTTGTATTTTCCGCAAAGACATTCGTAATCCTTGATAGGACCAAAAATCTTAGCGCAGAAAAGCCCATCACGCTCAGGCTTGAACGTGCGGTAGTTGATGGTTTCGGGTTTCTTCACTTCACCATGAGACCACTCCCGGATTTTCTCCGGGCTCGCTAGCGATACTCTAACCGCGTTGAACGAAAGAGGGTCTTTTGGTTTGTCGAAAAAATTTAATAAGTCTTTCAAATGTTCATCTCCTTTAAACTAAAATCAGTTAGTAGGCGGAACTTCACCGTCTTCATCGTCCTTGCTATTTTCAAGCAGCTCTACGTTCAGTGCCAAACTTTGTAGTTCCTTCACCAAAACGTTGAACGACTCTGGCAAGCCAGGCTCCAGAATGTTCTCACCTTTTACGATACTTTCGTAAATACGAGTTCTTCCGGCCACGTCATCAGATTTGACTGTAAGGAATTCCTGGAGTGAGTACGCAGCACCGTATGCTTCGATCGCCCAAACTTCCATTTCTCCTAGTCTTTGCCCTCCGAATTGCGCTTTACCACCCAAAGGCTGTTGTGAAACCAATGAATAGGGCCCAATACTCCGTGCGTGAATCTTCTCTTCAACCAAGTGATGGAGTTTCAGCATGTACATGATACCAACGGTCACTTTGTTTTCGAAGGGCTCGCCTGTTTTTCCGTCAAACAAAATTGTCTGACCAGACTGAGGGAGACCCGCGTGATCCAAGAGAGATTTAATTTCTTTCTCATTCGCGCCGTCAAAAACGGGTGAAGCCATGTGAAATCCACCGCGCAGTGTGTGGAGCATACGTCGTAAAGATTTCTCGTCAGCCTCATCAATGAGGGTGTCGGTCATCTTGCTGCTGTAAATCGCTTTCAGTTCTTTCTTAACGTTTTCTTCGTTCCATTTAGTCAAGTAGCTCTGAATTTGGTTCCCCAAACTGTAAGCAGCCCAACCCAAATGGGTTTCCAAAATCTGACCGATATTCATACGAGACGGAACGCCGAGAGGGTTCAAAACCATGTCCACGGGGTTTCCGTTAGCGTCGTAGGGCATGTCTTCGACAGGAACAATTCGGGAAATAACCCCTTTGTTTCCGTGACGACCGGCCATTTTATCTCCCACTTGGAGCTTTCTCTTGATGGCGACATAAATCTTAACCATCTTGATGACGCCAGGAGGAAGTTCGTCTCCTTTTTTAAGACGTTCAGTTTTTTCTTGGAAAATCATCTTAACAGCGTCGATTTGGTTACGAGCCGCATCGATAACTTTTGTGACTTGGAATTCCATTTCGTTAGAGAGAGGAATGTAGCTCAAAAGTTCGAAGGGAACAGTTTCCAAATCCGCTTCTGTGATTTGCTGTGCTTTAGCCAAAAGTTTTTGACTTCCGTCTTCGCTCAACAAAACGCCAGTGGTTTTTTGACCCACAAGAATGCTCTTTAATTTATCGAGAGCGTTATTGCGGATGACGTTGATTTCAACTGATTGATCTTTTTGGATCTTTTGCAGCTTCTCTTCAATGATGACCATCATTCGCTCATCTTTGTCCGAACCTTCTCGAGAGAAGACTTGAGCATTAATGATTGTTCCAGTCACACCGGATGGAACGCGCAAAGATGTGTCACGAACGTCCCCAGCTTTTTCACCGAAGATTGCTCGGAGGAGCTTTTCTTCAGGACTCAATTGGGTTTCACCTTTGGGGGTTACTTTACCAACCAAGATATCGCCAGGCTTAACTTCAGCTCCAATTCGAATGATACCTGAGGTATCAAGGTCTTTGAGAGCCTCTTCACCTACGTTAGGAATGTCACGAGTGATTTCCTCTTTACCCAATTTTGTGTCTCGGGCAATACATTCAAATTCTTCAATGTGAATAGAAGTGAAAGTGTCCTCTTGAATCATCTTTTCAGAGATCAAGATAGAATCTTCAAAGTTGTAACCATTCCAAGGCATGAACGCGACTAGGATGTTTTGTCCTAGGGCCAATTCGCCGAGTTCAGTGGCAGGACCATCAGCGATGATGTCGCCTTTTTTGATCTTGTCACCAACATGCACGATTGGTTTCTGCGTCACGCAGGTGTTCTGGTTAGAACGTTGGTATTTGGTCAAATTATAAATATCGACGTTAGACCCAAGCTCTCCGCCTTTGGCAAATCGTCTAACAACGATTCGACCAGCATCGACGCTATCAATCACGCCGTCATTTGTCGCAACAACGGATGTTCCGGAGTCACGAGCAACCAATCCTTCGATCCCTGTTCCAACTAGAGGAGCGCGGGTTTTAAGGAGAGGCACAGCTTGACGTTGCATATTCGATCCCATGAGCGCGCGATTCGCATCATCGTGCTCCAAGAAAGGAATCAAAGAAGCCGCAATGGACACCAACTGATTTGGTGAAACGTCCATTAACGTAACTTTGTCTTTTTCGACTGCTTCGTACTCACCATTGATTCGAACAGTGAAATTCTCTTCAGTGATGTAACCGTTGGTTTGTCCAACGTTAGCTTGTGCGATGTAATTGCCTTCTTCTTCCAGAGCAGAAAAATAATTGATGGAAGAGGAAACTTTTCCGCCTGCTTCGATCTTGCGATAAGGGGTTTCTATGAAACCGTAATCGTTGATACGAGCATATGTGGAAAGAGACGCGATCAAACCAATGTTTGGTCCTTCAGGCGTTTCAATTGGACAAATACGACCATAGTGAGTGGGGTGAACGTCACGGACTTCAAAGCCCGCTCGGTCACGAGTTAAACCGCCGGGCCCAAGAGCCGACAATCTTCGTTTGTGAGTGATCTCAGAAAGTGGATTCGTTTGATCCATAAACTGGGAAAGCTGACTGGCACCGAAGAATTCTTTGACCACTGCACTTACAGGTTTAGCATTCACTAAATCATGAGGCATCATGGTTTCCAAATCCTGGAGACTCATTCTTTCACGGATCGCGCGTTCCATTCTGACCAAACCGATACGGTATTGGTTTTCTAGCAACTCACCGACAGATCTTACACGACGATTGCCAAGGTGATCGATATCATCGACCACTCCGCGACCGCTCTTGAGATCAATCAAATGACGAACGACACTGATGATGTCTTTCTTCGTCAAAGTGGTGTGCTCGAAAGGGATTTCATCGCTTGAGAAGTTAAATTTATGATTAATTTTCAGGCGACCAACTTTAGAGAGGTCATATTTTTCAGGTACGAAAAACAAACCTTCAAAGAAATTGGTTGCGGAGTCAACGGTAGGAGGTTCACCGGGTCTGAGACGTTTGTAGATTTCAATGATGGCTTCGTCTTTAGAAACCACTTTATCAATCAACAATGTGTTTCTCAAATAAGGTCCAGTTGTTAATCCGTCAAAGAAAATCACGCGGATTTCTTTGATTCCCGAAGCTTTGATCTTTCTCAAAACATCACGGGATAAATCGGTGTTGGCATCAGCCATGATTTCACCAGATTTAGGGTCAACGACAGGTTGAGCAACCACCTTGCCTTCAAGATCAGCTTCTTCAATATAATATTTCTTCAGCTTAGCATCTTGAATTTGTTTAATGATGGCGCGGGTGACTCTACGTCCTTTTTTGACGATTTCTTCACCGGATTTAGGATCAATGATGTCAGATGTGGCTCTCTGGCCAGAGAGGACATCAATATCGATAGTTCGTTGATAGCCTTCTTTGTCAATAGAGACAGTTTCCACGTTGTAGTACATTCCCAAAAGCTCTTCAGTTGTGTAACCGAGTGCTTTAAGAAGAACTGTGGCGGGAAGTTTACGTCGTCTATCAATTCGGCAATAAATTAAATCTTTGTGATCGAATTCGAAGTCAAGCCATGATCCGCGATAAGGAATAACGCGCGCGGAATAAATGAGCTTGCCGCTGGAGTGACTTTTCCCACTATCGTGGTCAAAGAAAACGCCTGGCGAACGATGCAGCTGACTGACAACAACGCGTTCAGTTCCGTTAATGATGAAAGATCCATTGTAAGTCATCAAAGGGATTTCGCCCAAATAGACTTCTTGTTCTTTCACGTCACGGACTCCGCGAGTGCCAGCTTGTTCATCGACATCAAACACGATTAATCGAAGAGTAACTTTCACGGGAGCCGCGAAGGTCATTCCTCTTTGTCGACATTCGTCGACGTCATATTTGGGTGTTTCAAGAGCATAGCTTACGAATTCTAAGCTCGCAGTGTTATTGAAATCACTGATAGGAAAAACTGATTTGAATACTGAATTTAATCCTGTGCTTTCGCGTTTATCAGGATCAACATCTCTCTGTAAAAAATCTTCATAGGATTTCTTTTGCAGTTCGATCAGGTTTGGTATTTCGATAACCTGACTTTTCTTTGCAAAAGTACGTCTAAGTCTTAAATTTGAGGCACAGATAGAAGTGGTGGCCATTCCAACTCCTTAATTTAAATTTTAACATCTCAAACACAAAAAAACAAAATGGAGCCGAACCTCACCTCTTAGCTTTTTTGCTAATTTAGGAGGCTCAACTCTATTTCAACAACTACGAAGCTGTTTATTTCAATTCAACTTTTGCGCCAGCTGCTTCCAACACTTTTTTCATGTTGTCTGCATCGACTTTATTAACGCCATCTTTGACGGTCTTAGGAGCGCCTTCAACGAGATCTTTAGCTTCTTTTAAGCCTAAACCTGTGATGGTTCTGATTTCTTTGATGACGTTGATTTTATTGGCTCCAGCGGCCATCAACATAACTGTGAATTCAGTTTTGACTTCAGCAGGAGCAGCAGCGGCACCAGGAGCCATCATAGCGACGGGAGCAGCGGCAGAAACGCCAAACTTCTCTTCCATCTTTTTAACCAAGTCTGCAACATCCAGAACGGTCATTTGAGAAATAGCATCGATAATTTGATCTTGAGACAATGACATTTGTAGTCCTCCGAAAATAATTTTTATAAACTTTTAGTTCAAAAATCTGTTAAAATCTTGGCGTTCTGTAACCTTACGTGGCTGCAGGAACGTCTGTGGGCACTGCTTCCGCAGGTCCAGCTTCTTCTTTTTGCTTTTTGATCGCAGTCAACACATTGAGCACACTTCTTGGAACAGCAGCGAGTACACCAACAAGATTTCTTGCGGGCGCATTCATAGTACTCAAGACTCTTGCAAGCAACACTTCTCTAGAAGGCAAGGATGCGAGGGCTTTTACTTGTGCCTCATTCATCTTTTGACCTTTGAGAACACCTGCTTTGATCTTCATATGCTCGAACTCGTCGGCAAACTTGACCAATGATTTAGCGGGTGCAGCGGGATCGCCGTACGCGAAAATAATCGCGTTGGTTCCAACTAATGAATCTGCCAAAGCCGAGGAGTAGGGCTGTGTTTCAAGGGCTCTCAATGCGAGTGTGTTTTTGACTACTTTCATTTCAACGTCTTTATGTCCCGACATGGCCTTGCGGACTATCGTGATTTGTTCAACGTTCATGCCTTTGTAATCAGCAACAAACAATGCTACGGATCGGGCGAACTTATCAGTTAGATTTGCAATCTCTACCTGTTTTGCGGCTTTCTCCATTGAGTTTCCTTTCTTCTCGTTTTGGAATCAGATCCGGAAAAAGAAATTCTTTTCCCAGTCTCCGTAAGCAGAGGACAGAATCCCTCTTTTAGGCAGCTCGTGAGCTGCACTTACTTTCTCTGACTCGGATTATGCTCAGGACACTAACCCCTGAGCTTGGTTGATATCTAATTTAATTCCAGGTCCCATTGTTGAGGAGAGGGTAATACCTTGAAGGTAAACACCTTTGCTGGTGGCGGGCTTGGCTTTCATGATGCTGCCAACAATAGCTATAAGGTTGTCCTTAAGCTTTTCTTGACCCATCGATTTTTTACCAATGACAGTATGAACATTGCCTTCTTTGTCTGTCTTGAATTCCGCTTTACCGCGTTTTTCATCTTTAACAGTTTTAGCAATGTCAAAAGTAACAGTTCCGACTTTTGGATTTGGCATCAAACCACGAGGCCCAAGAATCTTACCGATTTTTGAGACCACGCCCATCATGTCAGGGGTAGCAATACATTTATCGAATTCAAGCCATCCACCGGTGATTTTCTCAACGAGATCATCTCCACCAACGAAATCAGCACCTGCATCGAGAGCTTCTTTTTCTTTGGGACCTTTAGCGAAAACCAAAACTCGTACTGGCTTACCAACACCGTGAGGAAGTGTTGTTGCGCCACGAACTTGCTGATCACTTTGTTTGGGATCAACGCCGAGTCTGAATGCGGCATCAATGGTTTCATCAAATTTAGCGATACTGGTTTCCAAAACGAGATTCAAACACTCGTCGACAGGATATCTTTTTTCGCGTTCCACTTTTAATTGAGCGGCTTTATATCTTTTACCTAATGACATGACTCGTAACCTCTTTGAAAAATTCTTAAAACAATTACTTAGAAATCTCTAAACCCATTGATTTTGCAGTTCCTTCAACTTGACTGATAGCGGATTCGATATCGGTACAGTTGAGATCTTTGATTTTTGTCTCTGCAATTTGTCGGATCTGCTCTTTCGAGACTTTTCCAACTTTATTTTTATTAGGTTCTTTAGATCCACTCTCCAACTTGGCTGCCTTCTTCAACAAGATACTCACTGGAGGAGTCTTGGTGATGAAAGTAAACGAGCGATCTTGATAAACCGTGATGATCACGGGGATGATTGTGTCACCCTGACCTTGAGTACGTGCATTGAACTGTTTGCAGAACTCCATGATATTCACACCATGTTGACCCAATGCTGGTCCAACTGGAGGAGCAGGGTTTGCTTTACCTGCGGGGATTTGCAACTTAATGAGACCGGTGACTTTTTTAGCCATGTTAGAAACTCCTGTTAATTCTTCTCAACTTGTACAAAATCCAATTCGACTGGTGTGGCACGACCAAAAATGCTTACAAGCACTTTGACTTTGCCTTTTTCCGGCTTCACTTCTTCAACGATTCCGTTGAAGTTGCTGAACGGACCATCCACAACCCGAATGCTCTCGCCTTCTTTGAAGGAAACTTTCGGTTTGGGTTTAGCAGCGCCTGTCGACATCTGATTGGTGATTCTTAGAACTTCTTCTTCTGTGATTTTAGGCGGGTTAGTTGTTCCGCCCACAAAGCCCGTGATCTTAGGCGTGTTCTTCACGATGTGCCAGGTCTCTTCTGTGAGAACCATTTTCACCATGATATAACCTGGAAAGAATTTACGCGAAGTGGTCTTTTTCTGACCTTTCACGAGTTCTACCACGTTTTCAGCAGGAACTAAAATGTCCGCAAAAAAATCTTCTTTTTTTAAAGACTTAATGCGCTCTTCCAAAGCCTGCTTGGCTTTATTTTCAAACCCAGAGTAGGTATGAACGACGTACCAAAATTTTTCCAAAG
>JAYTHU010000221.1:0-2491 GCA_043732305.1 Oligoflexia bacterium | reverse complement strand
TATTTGAAGCGTTTTGCGAAGGGCCTGCTGCCTTGGCTGTGACTTTTGCTTTGTAATAAGATCCGGAAATCAAAGTGCACGTTGTGAAGGAATAACTCGTCGCCACAGTATTGACGAGAGCACATTGAACCGTGGTGCCATCATTTTGAAAAACCGTGATATCGTAGCTGGTTGCTCCTGTTGAAGCTCCCCAGTTGATCGTTGGATTCACTCCACCATTTAAAAAAGCATCGAGACCCACATCTGACGGGCCGGTGATTCCGGTAATATTAAAATTACCAAGCAGATCATTGAAGATCGTTATTGTCTGTAGACTAGTTGAACCAATCGAAGCGTTTGTTGGCGACATTTCAGTAAAAGTGATTGTGACATTTGGACCTGCGAGCGAATTATTGATGATTGAAACATTGATGCTCGCAGAAGTTTGACCAGCAGCAATCGTCAAAAACTGAGCCGGAGAGACAGAGTAATCAGTCCCTTGGACGGCACTGCCACCCAATGCAAAAGGCAAGGTCACTGTCTGTGGAGTAATATTTGAAAGTTGCGCCGTCACAACAAGAGTTGCAGCCAAACTTTTATTTGTCGCCTGAGTCGCTAGTGTCCACTGCACGCGGGGAAATATTTTCGGTAGAGCAGCACCACCCGATCCATTCGCGAGAGCACTCACATTCACATAATCTTGCATCTGCTTATCGCAGCTCATCGTGAGCATAGAAAAAAATACGAAGCTCACCGCTGCACCAAGGAAGCGGGGAACAAAGGCGAAAATGACTATGAAAAAGCGTGAAGCTGTTGTCATCACGAGCTTATCGGAGGGTCTAGCTTCAAACGCGAGTCTCAAGATGAGACGCTTCGCCTCAGATCAAAAAGACAAAGAGATGAAATATTATTTTCTATTGAAGGTTGATAGAATCAGCGATTTGTTTGCGAGGAAAGTCGACGAGGGGTATTTTGTCTCATCTTGAGAAATCTATAAAAAAACTTGGCAAGGTTTATTTCAATTTTAAAATGTGTCCAAACATTTGTGACCAATGCGTGAGTTGCAGCAAGATGAACCTTAGATAAACTGGTCCTCGTCAGGTTCATTCTTTCTCACAAACGTTTGAAGTCAGCGTAAAGTAAAGCATCAAAGTGAGATACCCTTTCTTTGAATTTCAAAGGAATAAATGAAAAACTCAAATGCATTTTTAATGTTTTCTCTTTTTGCAGTTTTGGTCAGCGGTTGCGGTGGAAGTGGGGCTGGGACCACAGTTTACAATCCTAGAAATACTCTTGGGGCAGGCCCAGCAGGAGTGCCACTTGGTTCAGCTGGCTCAGTTGTAGCGACTGGTGATCTCGGAGCCTCGGGTAATTATGTCATCCTCTCTCAAGCTGGAATTTCAAATGTCACAGGGTCTTCGATCACTGGTAATATGGGAGTTAGTCCGGCTGCCGCAACTTACATTACGGGTTTTGCATTAATCGCCGACGGAACAAATGTATTTTCGACTTCAAGTAGCGTGACTGGTAAAATCTATGCAGCAAATTATGCAGTCCCCACTCCATCAAATTTAACTACAGCAATCGGAAGCATGCAAGCCGCCTACACCGATGCCGCCTCTAGAACAAACCCTGATTTTAATGAACTTCTCACGGGCAATATCGGCGGGCAAACTCTCGCTCCGGGACTTTACAAGTGGACAAGCTCCGTCATTATTCCGAACAATGTTACTATTTCTGGAACCGCGACTGATATTTGGATTTTTCAAATTTCTGGGAATTTAAGTATGAGCGCTGCAAAAAACGTGATTCTTGCTGGGGGTGCCTTGGCTAAAAATATTTACTGGCAAGTCGCAGGAACTGTGACGATTGGAACGAGTGCACATTTTGAGGGAATTATTTTATGTAAAACTGCGGTGACTCTCCAAACGACAGCATCTATAAACGGACAAATCTTAAGTCAAACGGCAGTCGCGCTCGACAACAATACGGTGGTGAAGCCTTAGCCGCAGAGAGTTCGCAACAAATGTCTGACCTGAGTAGAATTTTTATTCAGGTCGAAAGTCGCGGATCGACCTGAGCGGACCGCAGATAACGCTCTATAAAGTCATCCACAGCTGTTCTGCAAAAAAATAATTTTTGAAAATATGGATGCCAAAAGGGCAAAAGAAAATCAGAAATTCAAAATCCGAGTTTGGCCGTCGGCGCTTTCTCGAACCCAAGTGCTAAGATTGTTATTGTCTTTAAAATTGAGAATATCAAACTTCACAGAGCCAGTTTTATATTCGATGATTGCCGAATTTTTGAGGTTTGAAACTTTCACCAGCTTCGGGCAATTCGCGCCTAATTGTCGAAGAATTTGGGCTTGTGCAGAGATTAAGATAGATTCTTTGTTTTTATCAATAGCGGGAGTTTGCACATAGCCCTCTGGATTCGCATCAGGATGCCCCGGCTGGTAAAGCATCTTAAACTGCCGGTGCTCTTGAATTTCACATGCTGCCTGGTCGCAAGT
>JAYTHU010000220.1:0-2503 GCA_043732305.1 Oligoflexia bacterium | reverse complement strand
GCGGCTGGGTCTTTTCGAGTTCAAACAGGGCTACGTATTTGTTGACCGTGTTTCGGTGGATACCTGTAATTTGCGCGATCTTGCGATTCGTAAACTCGAGATTCCAAAGATGCTTAATCTCCGCATTGTCTCTCACGTTGAGTCCGTTTCCCGCCACTGGCTCTGCTCCCGCTAAAAGGTGAACCGTGAGGTTCGACCAGCGGCCGCTCGATCAGGCGATAAAACTGCTCAAAAACTAGAATGACGTGGCACAACACGATGGAAATCGGCTGGCACACGATCAAGGAAATCGAGTGGCACAGTATTCAGGAAATTACGTGGCACAAGATGGAGGAAATTCGACAATGCGCCAACTGAAAAGTATCTCTACAGCTTTGTATATCGGTCCTTTAGAAATTTAGGCCGTCCCCTCGATGGGTTTCGGTCATTTGCCCATACACGATCCCATAAGCCTGGAAGTTGATCTTGCGAAATCTGTTCTCTAAAGCCCTGCCAGCAATCTTCGCGAACATAAATTGATTGAGTATTGGTGATTTGACTAACTAAAGACGCATCCAAGACACAATAGGTTGGGGCGAAGTGTAATATTTCGTCTACGTCCACATCCAAAACCACGCGCCAAACCTTCTTTTGGTCCCAGTCGGCGTCTGGATCAAAAATAAATGCATCCCGGCCCGTCATGGCAGTGTAATAAAACTTCAGAGACCTATAAGCTATAAGCATATCTGGATTTCGCGCCGACACTACGCTTACGATCTTTTCCAACTGAATATAGTCCGCCGTTGGCAAGGCATCCCTGAATAAATACTGCTGCCATGACAGACCCAACAAGACCGCCAAAAATACTATCGTCGCCTTCATTGGCAGACTTGAAAAACTGAACTCATCAACATTCTCTTTTAAAGTCTGTATTAAAAAGGGAACTGACACCACGGCAACAATTAAAACCAGTCGTTCACCAAGGCCAAACATTTCTGACTTAGACGTAGGTAGAAAAACGAGAAGAAAGAGTGAGGTCAGAACTGACGCAAGAAAAAATCTCTTCTTCCAGAGATTGATGCCAATCGCTAAAGATAGGAGGACTAATATGGCAATAACTTCGCCTTGTAGGAGTCGGGACAAATTTGTTCGGGTCAAAAAAATGAAAATGCCTGGGCCACCTGTGGATTCACTTACCCTTTCTAATACTTCATTACCCTGTCGTGAAAGAAAATAGCCACAGGAAATTAAAATAGAAACAGCTACGGCTCCGACAGATGTCCTTGGGTATCGTCGAAATTCCCCCTCGTGAAATAATAGAAATACAAAATAGATGATTGCGACAGGCAAAACTGCTGGATGAATCAAAACGGCCAAAAGTGCAAAAATAAGTCCTAGAAACCTTCCAAGTCTTTCATATTGAAGACAAAGAAGTGCTGCAAAAAATGCCGTCAGAGCTAGACTCAATTTAGGAAACTCAAAAATGTGATACAGTCCGACTGACTCGACAACAAGTAGCGACGAAATCGCGCCAAAAAAAAGGCTAAGACGTTTTATTGGTAAGACCATTGCAATAAGCAATCCCGTCAATAATCCATGTATGACGGCCAAAACTACTTGAACTGAACTTTCTCCCGCAATACCAGCCCTCATCAACGCCGCTATTAAATACGGAACGACATCATGATCGGGCATCTTTAGGCTGCCCTTGGCGAAAACTGACTGTGCCTGAACCAAAAGATAATAGGCGTCGGTGCCAAGCAGATAATGAAATTTTAGCTGACCTATCCAAGTCAAAATACCCTGAAGAAAGGCAACGGAACAGATCAGCCAAACTCTATTTCTTACTACCATTGCCGTTGGCAGAAGCCAGCGTCTGACGGAACAAAGGCATCTGCAAAAAGTGGTGAGTCGATGATTGTAGCATTCGCCTTCTCAAGAATTCCACCGAGAACTTTTTTGCTGGTAGCTACGGTCACATCTTGGGTCGTGCTATAATCTTTGCTCATTTCGCGAACAATTAAACTAGAGGCTTTTTCAATTTGATGAATCTTCATCAACCGCGCCAATATTTTTTCTTTTTCCGCGCCAGACATCGATTTGTAGGGCTGAATTTTGACATCTGTTTGAAAAATCTCTGCTGGCGATCGTTTTTCTGCTAGGCCATAGGCCATCTGCTGATAATCGGTTCGGGTTGAATATCGTTTACCAAAGATTCTTAACTTTGAATCCATCTCCTGCCAGTTTCCTTCCCATACCATCTGGTCCTTTGAAACATCGGCTTCACCTTCCTCACTTTTTTTATAAACAACAAAGCTGCCATCAGATCGTAATTTGAAGTCCAAGTTGGAGATATAAACGGAATCGCCGTTCACGCCGCAGATTTTTGAACTTAAAGATTTATCCAACCATTTTTTGATGTTTTCTGATGCCGTTGGTACTTGAAGTGGCACAGTTGGCAATACTAATCTGCCAGAAGGGTCCACGAAGCGAAGTTCTGACATTAAAACGTCGGGATATTTTG
>JAYTHU010000219.1:0-8483 GCA_043732305.1 Oligoflexia bacterium | reverse complement strand
TATAGTGAGACCGCCCCAAAGTTTTCCGCAGGCTGTTAAAGAAAGCAGTGAAATAAGAGTAAGCGTGTAAATGTATTTGCTCATATAGTCCTTACTATACTATCGGTATAAACAAATTTTACTTAAATAATAATAGCCGTAAAAGACTTGCAGATATTCATACTATTTGGCTATTAGTAGGTTAATTCGCTTTCGCGATTACTCTGTGCTATAAAGGTTTTGAGGTTTAATTTTATGCAGTCCGAAATTCTCACTAAGCTAAATGATTTTATCGAAGCAGAGATTCGCCCGATGCTTTTAGGTGATGGCGGAGATTTGCAAATGCTAGGAGTGAATGCCGCAAATTACCTGGAGCTCAAAGTAGAAGGGCAGTGTGTTCATTGTGCTTCTTTACCCATGACTGTTACCTTTGGTATTGAAGCCAAAATCAAAGAAATGTTTCCCGAAATCAAAGGCGTAATCATTCAAACCGCCAATGAAGAAAATCTGTAAATTTTTAATACTTAATGAGGAAATAATCGGCGGATTGAGGATTGGAATAACTTGTGCCCGTGCGTCTCAATCCGCCCCAAAGTTTTCCGCATGAAGAAATAAAAAGGAATGCCAAAATAAATAAAAATAATAAAGGTTTACTTAAATTTTCCGGTGATGAGAAACTCCTCTAATAGGGGAGCTATTTTGCGACGGCAACTTCCACCACAAGGGCCAATGCCAGCCGTCGTTTTGCTATAGATTTCGGTTAGAGTTTGAGCGCCATCTTCAATGGCTTTTTGAATCTCTTTGAGGGGAACATCATTGCAAAAGCAAATGGGTTGATCGAGCTCGTTAGGCTCGCCAGCTTTAATAACCTTGATCATTTTGCAAAGAGTTTTTCGAAACCAATTAATATTTGTGATTTGATTTCTGGATAAGAGGAGTTGATTGTCACGCCGGAAGAAAATCTGTGACCACCGCCACCCAAACTTTCAGCTAATTGTGAGACTGAAAATGCACCTTTACTTCGGAAGCTGACTTTAAATTGATTTTCTGCTTCTTCTCGAAACAACACTGCGGCTTCAATACTTTCGACATCCATGACCAAATCAATGATGTCTTTAGTCTCTTCGGCTTCTAAACCAAGTTTGTCTAGATCCTGTTTGTGCACACGAACCAGAGCAAGTTTTCCATCAAGTTCGTAATCAATTTTACCTAAAACTTCGGCCAAGTATTTGAGCTTCACGGTAGAGTGATTTCCAAACAGTGCTCGGTGAATTTTTTCTGGTTCGATCGGGTAGCGCAAAAGTTCTGCGGCGAGTAAATGCGGAGTAGGGGAAGATCTGATGTATTTGAAGTAATTCGTGTCGAAAAGAATGCTCGTGTAAAGCGGCATCGCAATTTGTGCATCAAGTGGAATTTCTAAAGTTTTAATCAAATCAAAAACAATTTCACCAGTTGATGATGCGTTCACATTGATGAGATTCTTTTTTTCATCGATTGGAAATCGATCGAGTGCCACATGATGATCCACAAAACAGACGTTCTTGGCGCCTGCATTAAATTGGGGCCACAAATCCAATAGTAACTCCGGATCATTGGTGTCAAAAATTAAAACCAAATCTGCTTCAAGTGGAGTTTTTAAGTTTTGCTGCAACTCGATTAATTTGTGGGGATCCAAAAACAAGTACTTTTTTGGAATGTGTTCCAAATTTACAATCCTAGGGTTTTTCCCAACTTTTTTAAGCGCCCAATAAAGTGCAAATTGACAACCTAGTCCATCGCCGTCTGGCTGTGTGTGAGTGCTCAAAATAATATTTTGGCTCTCTTTGATGAGCCGGGCTACAGGATGCATTCTTTCATCATGCAGATAAGGTGTTGCGTCAATCAAGCCCGGATTTTAAAAAATACAGTTAAACCAAGGGCTTGGGCCACGTTTTTTAGACTATTTTTTTAAATAAGAAAATGCTATATTTCTGGACTTCGATTTTCATCTCGGCAATTGAAAACACAAAGTGATTTTAACGAGTTAGCGAAAATATTGAAGTACTAAAAAGGAGAACAACAGTGGCAGACGACATGGTCCCAATGACCGTAAAAGGTAAGAAAAAACTCGAAGACGAACTCAAGAACCTACTTTCTGTTTTGAGGCCCGCAATTATCAAGGCCATCGAAGAAGCTCGTGAGCACGGCGATCTTAGTGAAAATGCTGAGTATGATGCGGCCAAAGAACGTCAGTCCTTTATTGAAGGTCGAATTCAAGATATCAATGGAAAACTCGCACGCTCTCAAGTCATTGACCCATCAATTATCAAAAGCGAAAAAATTGTTTTTGGCGCGACGGTTATTCTTGAAGACATGAACATGAATCAAAAGAAACCCAAAGAAGTGCAGTATCAAATTGTGGGTATGGATGAAGCCGATGCTCCCGCTGGAAAATTGTCTGTCAATTCTCCAATCGCGCGCGCGCTCATCGGCAAAATGGAAGGTGATATTGTCACCGTCACAACGCCCGGTGGTATGAAAGAATTCGAAGTCATCAAGTTTTCATTCATTTGACATAGAATAACAAAAGAGTAATAAAAAATGACGGCTAAAAAACCCGGTTATCTGCACGGATTTTCTAAGAAAGAACAAAAGAGACTTTACGATCAAGCAAAGTTTCTAGAGGGAGAGGTTTACGAAAACGTAGACCTTCGCAAATCGAAGAATCTCATTGAGGTGGGATGCGGCGTTGGCGCGCAAACTCGACTTTTGTTAAAACATTTTCCCAAAATGAAAATAACGGGTGTTGACGCCTCGGTTGCTCAGATTGAAGCCGCTCAAGCTTTTTTAAAGAAAGACGTGAAGAATAAGCGCGTTCGACTGAAACATCAAAATGCTGAAAAAATGGATTTCAAAAAAGGCGAATTTGACGGAGCATTTTTGTGTTGGATTTTGGAACATGTTCCCAAACCCGCAGTCATACTCAAAGAAGTTCATAGAGTCATGAAGAAAAAAGCCGTGATTTACTGCAGCGAAGTTCAAAATGCATCATTGTTTGTAGAGCCCTATAGTCCTGCACTTCTGCGCTACTGGTTTTTATTTAATGACGAACAGTGGATGATGCACGGCGATCCTTTCGTTGGCGCAAAGCTGGGAAATCTTTTGAAAGAATCTGGCTTCAGAAAAATTGAAGTTAAGATTAAACCTTTGCTTCTTGATTCTCGCGATAAGAAAAAACGTTCTAAGTTTTTATCTTATTGGACTGACCTTATGCTCAGTGGAGCACCCGCACTTCTGGAAGCTAAGCGAGTTTCTCCGGAACTTATAAAAAAGTTGAAAAAAGAAATCACGATTTTAAAACAATCTCGCGATAGCGTTTTCTTTTTCACTTGGATTCAGGGGAGAGCGGTAAAATGAAGCTTTCTTTTTTAAAAACCTATTTAGAAAAGGAAAACCCCGGCGAGACCGGTGTGACTGGTGGAGTCGAAATTAAACTTCATTCGATTTTACAGAAGTTTTATCAAACTTTGTCTTCTGACTTGATGATTGGATTCTTTTTTGCTGGCAAGGATTTAGAGAAGATTATCCACGGCCAGACTAAACTTTTAATGACGGTCATGGGATTTGAGAAAAAATATGACGGCGTGCCCGTATCTCAAGCACACGCAAACATTGCTCCAATTGGTCGAGGACATTTTCATCGAAGAATAGTTCTCTTAGAAAAAGTCTTAATAGATCTTGATTTACCGGAAGCTGCCAAACAAGATTGGCTCAACTTTGAAAAACAATTTGAAAACGTGGTGGTTTCCTAATGATTCATCTTTCTAACGTCACAAAACAATATGGCGATCACATTCTCTACAAAAACGCCAGTTTCCAAATCCGACCCGGAGATAAAATTGGATTGGTCGGTCCTAACGGAGCCGGAAAATCCACAGTCTTTAAAGTCATTGTGGGCGAAGAAGGTCTTGATGAAGGCACCGTAAATATTCCTGATAAAACTATCGTTGGATATTTTTCCCAAGATTTTTCTGAAATGAAAGGTCGCTCGGCTATCCAAGAGGTCGAAGGCGGTGCAGGACGTATTTCCGTTTTAGCCAAACGAGTTAAAGAATTAGAAGAAGCTCTTCAGGACACAGCCGAAAATGCCATCAGTGATGATGCCATGACTAAAATTTTAGAAGAATACGGGGAAGTTCAAGCCGAGTTCGAACAACGCGGGGGTTACGATTTAAATTCTCGCGCGCGTGAAGTGTTGACTGGTCTTGGAATTAAACCTGATGATCAAGATCGACCCGTTGAAAGTTTCAGCGGTGGTTGGATGATGCGCATCGCGCTCGCAAAAATCCTCGCACTCAATCCCGATGTTCTCCTCATGGATGAACCTACTAATCACTTGGACATGGAATCCATTATTTGGCTTGAAGAGTGGCTCGTGAGTTTCAAAGGCGCACTTGTTATGACAAGTCATGATCGAGATTTTATGAATCGCATTGTGAAACGCATTGCCGAAGTGAATCATAAAACCATCACCAGCTACGGTGGGAATTATGAGTTCTATGTTCGGGAAAGAGAAATCAGAAGAGATCAGTTGAGATCAGCTCACAAAAGACAAAATGACATGTTAGCCAAGGAAGAAGAATTTATTTCGCGATTTGCAGCTCGGGCAAGCCATGCGGCTCAAGTTCAATCACGAGTAAAAAAATTAGAAAAAATGGATCGCATTGAACTTCCAGTGGAAGATCAGGTTATCGACTTTACGTTTCCACCGGCGCTGCGCTCCGGAAATGAAGTCGTTAAATTTCAGAACTTAGGAAAAGTTTGGAAAACACCCGAAGGAAAACAAATTCCTGTGTTCAGTGGCCTCACCGGAATGGTGAAGCGCTTAGATAAAGTGGCCGTGGTTGGTGTGAACGGCGCCGGAAAATCAACTCTCCTCAAATGCGTGCTCGGTGACACGGATCCTTCTGAAGGAACGATTCAACTAGGCGCAAATGTAAAAGTCGGGTATTTCAGTCAGCATTCTTTGGATGTTCTTAGACCACAAGACACAGTTTTCGACACGGTTCTAAATCGAGTTCCAAACGCCAGCCAAGGCATGGTCCGAAGTTTACTGGGCGCATTTTTATTTTCAGGCGATGACGTTTTTAAAAAAATCAGTGTGCTTTCCGGAGGAGAAAAAAGTCGAGTTGTTCTTGCAACTATACTTGCCACTCCACTCAATCTTTTGATTCTCGATGAACCGACCAACCATTTGGATATGGGTTCTCGTGAAGTGCTGCTTGATAATCTTAAAAAATTCGATGGAACAATCATGGTCGTAAGCCATGATCGAAGATTTTTACGTGAACTCACAAATAGAGTTTTTGAAGTCAGTCATGGTGGCTTGTCGGTTTTTGAAGGACCTTATACTGAGTATGCCGAAACGAAGCGGACCCACTCATGAAAGTTTTAGTCACGGGCGGTGCAGGTTATATTGGAAGTCATGCGGTGAGACAACTCACTGAAACTGGCTATAATGTCACTGTCATTGACAATCTTTCTACTGGCTTTAAGGAAAGTTTCCTGCATGGGGAAAATCTTATTGTCGGCGATATTGGAAATGAAAAATTACTCCGGGAAATTTTTGCTGCCGGCAAATTTGAAGCTGTTCTCCATTTTGCTGGTTCCATTATTGTGCCTGAATCTGTGCGCGATCCCGCAAAATATTACAAAAACAACACTATGAATACTTTGCTACTAGCGGAAGCGGCTGGTGCCGCTGGAATTGAAACTTTTATTTTCTCAAGCACGGCGTCCGTATATGGAACCAATCAAGCTGGTTTAGCTTCGGAAGAAACTCCCGTTGTTCCATGCAATCCTTATGGATCTTCCAAACTCATGTCGGAAAAAATTCTAGAAGATCTAGCAAAGAAGCATGGGTTTAATCTTGGTATCTTGAGGTATTTTAACGTTTCAGGTGCAGATCCTGAAGCACGCATCGGCCAAAAAACCAAAAATGCAACCCATCTTATTAAGATTTGTTGCCAAGCTGCTTTGGGAATCAGACCACAAGTTGAAATTTTTGGTGATGATTATGAAACCAAAGATGGAACGTGTGTTCGTGATTATATTCACGTTGAGGATTTAGCTCTGGCACATTTGATGTTGATTGATCATTTGACTTCACACGCTGGCACGCTAGTTCTGAACGCTGGCTACGGTGTTGGCCACAGTGTCACTGAAGTTGTGGAGCTCACAAAAACAATAACTGGTGTGGATTTTAAATCTGTGATTTCAAGACGCAGAGAGGGAGATCCTGCGATTGTGGTCTCTAAGGCAGATCGTATTCATAAAATAATTAATTGGAAACCTCAACACGCTAGCCTCGAAAAAATTATAACCGACGCTTGGAGATGGGAGCAGAAATGGAAAAATTGCTGAATTCGTATGTGGATGTGACCCATGAAATTGAAGTCACGGCACTTCCTGCGTACGTACCGGAAAAATCTAGCCCGGAGAGAAATTACTATTTTTTTGCTTACAAAATTAAAATTAGAAATCAGGGGAAAGACCCGGTGCAGCTCACGCATCGCCACTGGATCATAACCGATGGTCGCGGGACAATTGATGAGGTTGACGGGGAGGGAGTTGTCGGAGACAAACCTCTGATCAATCCCGGAGAAATGTACGAGTACGTCAGTGCCTGCCCATTATCTACACCAACAGGCAACATGCGTGGCGCTTTCACCATGATAAGGAGCGATGGAGAACGGTTTGACGTCAACATCCCTCTGTTTTTCTTGCGCACAGAGGTGTTTCATTGATAAATCAGGATATGAAACGTTTGAAGGGAACTGATATTGTCAGTGGCGGAACCCATCTCATTGCTGCGGTTTTTTCTATTTTCGCCATTTACTTCCTAACACTGACTGCTAACCACGACCGATCTCTTACTCATTTACTGAGCTTTGAAATTTTCGGCGTGTCGATGCTTTTGCTTTATACAGCCAGCACGGTTTATCATTTGTTTAGTGGTTCTGATCGAATGGCTCTTCATCTGAAACGTATTGATCACATGATGATCTACGTTTTTATCGCAGGCTCTTGCACACCCATATGTTTACTCGCCGTTGGCGGAACTCTGGGTATCGGGATTTTGAGTGGCGTTTGGGTTTGCGCGATATTAGGTTGTGTGCAGAAGATTTTTTGGATTCATGCCCCTCGCTGGATTTCAACCACACTCTATGTTTTGATGGGATGGGCATTTGCTTTTGTGACCGTCCCTTTGATCCGGCGACTCTCGTTGGAAGGTTTTCTCTGGCTCCTTTGCGGTGGACTTTCATACACTTTGGGCGCAGTGATTTACGCTTTGAAAAAGCCAAACATTTTCCCAAAATGGTTTGGTTTTCATGAGCTCTTTCACCTTTTTGTCATGCTCGGAACATTCTGCCATTTTTGGACTATCCTTAGATTTCTAAAGTAGTGGGAAAAATGAAAGATTTGTTGAATCGAAAAATAATTCGCCCAGTGCTTCAGCAGATAAAGGTGGGAGGATCCCCTAGGAAATTTGCTTTGAGTGCGGGATTTGGCGTTGCCGTAGGTGTGATTCCCGTATTGTGGACCAGCACGATTTTAGGTTTTGTCTTTGGATTTATTTTTAAGTTGAATCAAATCACTATTCAAGCAGTGAACTATGCGCTCCAAATATTTCAATACTTGTTGATTCCCATTTATCTTTACTGGGGCGATAAGCTTTTTGGAGTCTCGCCGCTATCTCTCACGCCAAAGCAATTGCAGAAAATGATTTCGGAACTTGGTGGCAAAGGATTTATGATCAAGTTTGGTTCTTCAATTTGGCATGGGGCAGTCCTGTGGGCCATCACCGCGCCATTTTTAATTGGAATAACCTATATGATTTTTTTGCCGATTTTTAAAAACCTGCACGCCCTTCACAGCGGCATTCCCGATAATCCAAGTTTGGAAAAATAAGCATGAGAATAAATAAATTTCTGACCGACAAAGGTTTTTGCTCAAGACGAGAAGCCGATCGCCTCATTCAAGGCGAACGGGTAAAAATCGGCGAGAGACTGGCTGTGCTTGGAGATCAAGTGGCAGACGGGGATGTGGTCAGCGTGGATGACAAAGTTGTTGCTGCCGGCGGTGACGTTCGTCAAAAAGTTTATCTCATGTATCACAAGCCGCGTGGCGTGATTTGCACGACGGATCTTAGAGACCCAGACAATATTATTGAAGCCGTCAACTATCCGGAACGAGTATTTCCGATCGGACGTCTCGATAAAGATTCTACTGGTTTGATTTTTCTTACGAGCGATGGCGACATCGTAAATAAAATCTTACGCGCTCAGTATGGTCATGAAAAAGAATATATCGTCAACGTAGACAAACCTTTCGACGATCAGTTCTTAGTCACCATGGGCAGTGGCGTGGACATTGGCGATCACATCACTCTGCCATGTAAGCTAGAACGAATTAATCGCAGTACTTTTAATATGGTTCTCACTGAAGGTAAAAATCGTCAGATC
>JAYTHU010000218.1:0-8485 GCA_043732305.1 Oligoflexia bacterium | reverse complement strand
CCTTTAGAGTCTTTGAAGTGACTGGTGAGACTGAATCCGGCAATATTTTCTTTCGGAAACCTCAGAATCTTTTTCTCTCTCAGTTCTTTTGCAGTTTTATCCATCTGGTACTTGATCGCACTTGTGGAAAAAAGAACTTTACCGCTTCCTGCGACCATCAAATAAAGTTTTCCAGCAATGGCTCCGTCATTTCCAATAAGAATTTTCTTGGTGACACCATCTTTCAAAGTCATTTCAAAAGTCATTTTTGGATTATCAAGACCATAAGTTTTTAAATCGAGACTAGCTCCTTCAGAAACAACATCTTCATATTTTTGATTTTGGATGGCATCCAGAAATGAGATCGCATCGGCACCACTGGCAAGATCTTTAACGGGTTCGGTCATCTGCCAAACGCCGGCAGTGTCTTTTTCCAGTTTCATCGCGCCATGTGAATTCGTCAGAGAAAAAGTTTTCACTTGATCCTTGTCAAAATCAATAAGCTTTTCGGCCGTCTCTTTGGCTTTTTCATCTTTCTCAGACTTTTTAAATTCAATAAAATAAATATAAGCGCCAAAGACGATCGCCAGCACTACAAGAATGAGAGTGTTTTTAAACTTCATGCGGTCTTTCTCCTATACCAAACCACACTGCCGGTCATAAATATAATGAAGGGAATGATTGCAACGAGTGTCCAAGAGAGGATTGTTGATTCCGTTTGGGTGATAGTGAGTTGAGCGCCTTCCGAAACTTTTGGTCGAATACTCAGAAGCTCTTTGTCTTTAGCTAAATAAGAAACGCTATTGAGTGCAAGATCACGATTGAGCTGGATATCAATCAATCGATTGCTCAGGAAATCACTGTCTCCAACAATCACCGCGCTGAAATCACCAGGCTCTGTTTCAGCTTTGACCGGAAGTTTCGCCAAATTTTTGGGTTGAACTTTTGCCAAATCTTGTTTTTCAGTTCCTTCTTTTCTCATTTTTCCTTGGGCTGTGAAAACAATATTCAAGGGACCTTTTTCATCTTTGCCTTCGATGAATTTCATTTCACCGGCTTTGATTTCAGCTTTGCTGAAACTTGCAGGAGATGATTTCACGACAGCTTCAACCGTGATGGCATCTGGTTTATCTTTTGCAACTTTCAAAGGACTTGCCAATTGGAAAATGGTCATGCCTTTTGGAAAGCTCTTAGTCAATTCACTGGTGTGCGAATATTCGTAGCCAACTGCCGTCGCGCCACCGCCACCCACAAGTTGTCCTAGTTGATCTAAAATATAGGTGTTTTTAAAATCAACGCCTAAAGAAGCCGCTAACGGCGCCAGATTTGTTTTTGTGCCGGGATCAAGCGCGAGCAAAAGTTTTCCACCTTTGTAAACGTAATCCTTGATGGCGGCAATTTCAGGAGCAAGATAAGCTTGCTTAGGTCCCGCTACAATTAAAACTTCGGCATCATTGGGTACGATAGTTTTTTCCACAAAGCTAAGTGGTTTTACGTCGTAACTTGATTCGGCCAAATATTTTTTAAAATTCGTTCCACCTTCGGCCTCAGCTGAATCAAAATCTAGTTCTCCGTGACCAGTCACGTAGTAAATAGATTTATTTTTTTCACGAGACACCTTGATAATGGCATTGGTAAAAGCCTGCTCGGTGCCTTCGTCAATGCGCGTTTTTCTGCCTTGATAGAGCAAAATAATGCTTCCAGAAGCTGTCACGTTGAAGGCTTTGGCTTCTTCTGGTTTTTTTATCGGATTAATAAATTCATATTTTAATTTGGATGAGACGGCAGAGTACTCGTCCATCAAATCTTTAAAACGCTGCTGCGATTGTGCATTTTCTTGCTTGTCCGTGAAAAAACCCTTAACCACTAAATCTTCTTTTAGACTTCCCAAAATAGTTTTGGTTTGATCAGAAAGAGAATGCAATCCTTCTTTAGTGTAATCAAATTTCTTCACATGTTTGTAACCGACAAAATTCACGCCAACTAGTAAGGCGAGAACTATCAAAACCATAACACCCGCATTTAACCCGTGTTTGGTAGTGCGCTGACCCGAAAGCTCGACAAAAAATCTAAAATCTTTATAAAGCGTGACGGCAAAACAAACCACGCCGAGAGAAAGTAAAACCCAGGTGAATGGAAGATTATTGACTCCGATGGCCCTGACGGACACAAACCAAAGAATCATAAAGACCATTCCAACAAAAAGTAATATCTGTCCTAATCTACTCATTTTATCTCCACCTGTTGCTTTCAACTACACGCTGAGTGAGAAACCCAAAGAATAAAACCAAACTCACGTAGTAAATAATACTTGAAGTGTCGACAACCCCTTTGACGAAGTCATTGAAGTGACTCACGATCGAAAGATAATTGAAAACACCTTGGGCTTCTGCTCCATCCATACTGGCTGATGCCCAACCGACGACCCAGAAAAAGAGCTCGATCACGAACGCCACAAAATAGGCGATGATTGTATTTTCCGTTAAGCTCGAAGCAAAAACTCCAATGCTCACGTACACGGCGCTCAATAATCCCAAACCCAAAAATGCAGTGAGCACGGGTCCCTTGTCATAATCAGCAAAAAATTTCGCGCTGATTGGATATATCGCTAAGAAAGCCAAGATGGACCAAATCACCAGGCAACCCGCCAAAATTTTTCCCGCAACAATTTCGGTTGCAGTCAATGGCGATGTCATCAAAAGATCCATCGTGCGATTCTTTTTCTCTTCGGCAAAAAGTCTCATCGTAAGTGCAGGAACCATGATGAGTAAAACGACGTTTACGTTTCCAAAGTGAGGACCGAAAACATAGTCATTCAGACTCATTCCGCCTTTTCCACCTTGCATCATCATCATGAGCGAGCGTTGAGCAAAAACCGAAAGGATTTGAAAAAACATCCAGCTCATTAAAAATACAAAAAGTGATGTGACAACATAAGCGATCGGGCTAACCAAGTAGCCTTTGTATTCTTTCTTCGCGATAGTTAAAATATTTCTCACAAAGTACCTCCAGAATTGGCAACATTTGTCACAACAGAATGTTCTGTAGTGGTCAACTTTAGAAAGATATCTTCCAAGCTCACGTCCATGGCTCTAAATTCCATCAACCCAGCTCCTGATTTCACGACATGCTCGGCTAAACGTTCATTAGAATCATCGGTTTTATCGAGTTCAATTTCAAACGTCTGCTTGTCTATCCCACCACGGACAGAGCGTACGCCAGTGGCCGATTTCATTTGCGATTCAAAATTCTCAGACCTTCGCACTCTGACAAAAAATCTGCGCGCGTCACTCATGCGACGGCTCAAACCTTCATACGTGTCTTCAGCCACAATTTCGCCACCATTTATAATAATGATGCGCTGGCAAGTGGCCGTCACTTCCGGCAAAACGTGTGTGGATAAAATAACGGTGTGATCACCAGCCAAAGATTTAATGAGATTTCTAATTTCGATGACTTGTTTGGGATCAAGGCCGACAGTTGGTTCATCAAGAACCAAAACATCAGGGTTATGAACGAGCGCTTGAGCAATGCCAACTCGCTGTCTGAAACCTTTGGATAAATTTCCGATCAGACGACCTGCAACATCGCCAAGATTTGCTTTTTCAATCGCGCGCGCGACACCTTGCATGACTTCTGTGCCCTTAAGGCCTTTTAGTTTTCCGACGTACTCGAGATAATCTCTCACGTACATGTCAGTGTAAACTGGGGGCGTCTCTGGCAAGTAGCCTATGCGCCGCTTCACTTCGAGAGGTTTATCAAAAACGTCAAATCCGGCGACTTTTACTTCACCGGAAGTTGGCGCCATGAATCCTGTTATGATTTTCATGGTGGTGGTTTTTCCTGCGCCGTTCGGCCCAAGAAATCCAACGATTTCGCCTTTTTTGACTGAAAAACTAATATTGTTAATAGCCGTAGATTGGCCATATCTTTTTGTCAGATGTGAGATTTCGATCATATTTTTCTCCTCAATGAGAAAATTGTAATCAAGACTGGGTCAGAGTCAAGAGGTCTGAAAACTTACTTTTTTGAATGCTACGCGTCTGACTGACTCTCGCTCAACAATGACTCGCCCCGGTGCCATTCCTTTTTTCTTCTTAACAAACTTTTTTGGAGTGACAATAAATTCAAAAAACTCTCCGTCTTGAAAGGGCGAATTTTTGTTTTGAGTAAAAATCGCAATGACTCTGCAAGAAAATTCCAACATCTCAAGAGTTGGATCTTTTCCCCTTGGACCCCGCAACAGTCCGTGCGCTCCGGGATAATCCCGCATGTGAATCCAGATGTCGGTAGGGCTTCCAAGTTTTAAAAGTTCGTCATTTTGAGTAGCCTTGCGCCCTACCCAAAGCTGCCAAGTTTGATCGATGAAAACAATGCTTCCCGTGAACTTCCCAGCTTTGTTTTCCGACTTTTGTTCGACAGCTAAAGTGTTTCGGCTTTTTAATGAGCCCCCATGTAAAATAAGGGTGTCGAGATCACGCAATTGTTGAGCAAGCCTATTTGCACGCTCGCCAAACTCCAAAAGTCCCCGCTTGAGCTTTTTAATTTCCGCGTAAGTTTTGTCGAGTTGCTGGCCGGATTTTTGACCAGATTTCGATTTGCCCATTTTCATTTCTAAAGCCACGGCTTCAAGATCATGAATTTTTTCATTCGAGCTCGAAAAGAACTTCAATTTATTTTCTTCCATCTTGCGGATGGTAGTTTCTAATTTCAATCGCTGTTTGGTTATCAAGCTCGGGGCGTCCAAATCGGTAGCCTCACCCGTTGGATTCGCGATATTTACGGCAGATTTATCCGACGCTGATTTTATTAGCCCGTAATGAATGGCAAGATCTTCATTGAACTCCCAACTTTTCTCATCTGGAGGGTCCACTTCAACAAATGTGATGTTTTCGTCTTCACGTTTTTTCGAAAGCGGAAACACAACGTGTTTTCCATTGGCTAGGAGAATGATTTTCTGTCCGTGAGGAAAACATTGAAATTCCAGAACGATCGCATCATCATTTTCATTTTCAAAAAATAATTTCAGATTGCGATTCGGCTTCTGCGCGATCATTATTCGAGACAAAACCAGACCTTTGAAGTGGGCCTGAAGAAAATTCTGGACCGGACTTTTCAGTGTTTTTTTCTTGGTAATTGGCGAACTCGTCGACAATATGAAAGGCTGTGCCGGCACGAGTTCAAAAACCAACCATCGACTGCCACCCGACTTTTCGAAAAACTGCAGTGAAAACTGAGTCAGGCTCGTCTGTACAGTGTTATGGAGCACGGATTTCGATTTCGCTAGCTGCGATATTTCTTCCGCGATTTTATAAATTTCTTCATAGCTCAAGGGCTTGTGCATACCTTGAACATTATTCCCAAAAGAAAAATCTTAAGCCATACAAATATATACCGAACTTTGCATTGTAAGGAGAAACAAATGAAAATGGATCATCTGGGCGAAATTGTTCAAAATCATATTCTGAAGGCTTCAACCGAGGGCGTGAATCTAAAAGATGTGGTCGAGGCCATACTTGTAGATTACATGAGACATCTCTACGGGCAAGGGGTTCACATTCCCGGCAACGTGCAGCCAGTGTTCCTGGCCGACATGCGTGAAGAGATCTATGAGACCATTGCGCGCCAAACAAACACATCTAGCGGCAACATTATCATGGCCGAACAAAACCTGTTCGTTCAGGCTCTGCGCAAAGTCTCTTAAAAAAAATCGGCCTGGAATTTTAATTCCAGACCGATTCGAGAGAGATAGAGAGGATGAACAATCACCTGTCCTTGGTGAAACTTTAAATTCTTTTTTATTTCGTGTTCGTCAAGTCGGAAGTGGCATCATCACCGCAGTAGGGAATGAAACCAGGTATCCAACCGAGTACTTTATTTAGACCACTCGTACTACATTTTATTTTGTAATCCTGAATTTGAGTTTTCGAAGGAATAACAAGCACTCGAAGTTCGCGATAATCTTTATCTTTAGAATCTTTAGACGCCGCAGAGAATATCAATCGATGTTGCCCCACACCATTCAATACAAATGATCGAGTCGCATGTTGTCCGTCAATGCGGATAGTTTTCACAGTATCATTTGGCTGTCCAATGATTGCATCACTGAGTCCAACAAAAGCTTTATTTGTATTCCAACTTAGAGAGACCATTTCTCCCTCATCCATGCTTGTGAAATCTTTTTTAGCGAAAGCAAAAGTCGTGGAATCGGCTCCTTCATTAGCCAAAACATCCTGAACAACATTTGCCTGAACAGCAGTTTGGCCTGCAACTGGATTTGCAACTGGTGTCGCGCTTGCGGGTGTTCCCGAGGAAGTTTTGCCGAGTTTAGAATTGCGGCCGGTTGTTGGCGCAGTTGTCGAAGGAGAATGTAAATCTTGAATTTGAGCCGAAGCTAAAGCTGCAGGCACCGGGAGTTCTTGAGCAGAAGTCACAAGCGGTGTTTGCGCATTTACTGGAGCTGCTGCAGCTGTTGGTGATGTTACGGCATTGTTGCTTAAGCGCAGAACCAATTCTTGACTGGAATTTCCAATCATTTGTAAAAGTTTGATGTCGTAATTGGCACCAGTGGTGTCTATGCTCGCGAGAGAGTACTTGGAGTTCATGGGAGCGATCTCGGTGGAAAGACCCTGAATAGTCAATAGATAAGAAACGTCAGCTATCACGGTCGACATTGGAGGAGTTGTGTTGGTCAACTTAGCTTGATCGATATTACTGATATTGATATTTTTAAAAATCCGACCGGCACTTCTCACGTTTCCTTGAGATTTAATTTCAATGAGAGATGCTTCCGCAGTTTCGATTTTAGCTTCGCCGTGAAAAGCGTCTGAGGAATTATCAACGGTACCGTTTTTCAACTGATCAACTGGATAGTGATTAGATAAAGTTCTGGAAACAAACAATCCTCTAAAAGAAGCCGTTGCTGGGGATGAGCTCGCAGAGGCAGGGTTCATAATCCCCATGGTGATTTCTAATTTCTGACATTTGAAAACGGAAACGGGAATAGCATCGGCACAAACGAAACTTGCGGGTCCATAGGAATTCGTGGTGATTTTATTAGTTCCGATAGTTTTTTCGGCAGCCAAACTCTGATCACTCGTAACCCCAGAGGAAAATGTAGCGGCTCCATCGACTAGAGGTGAGGAGTTTCCAGAGGTAAAATCTTTTTCATCACGAATCGCTACATTGATTTTATTTTTAGCTGAATCAACAACGACAAGTTCTAAATATCCTGGAAAGTTTCCATCCTTCGAGGGATTCCACTCATGAAATGTCACGCGGACGATATCTTTCAAATTGTCTGGTTTAAATAGTGAGGTATTTTCAGCGAAAGCTAGTTTTGATCGAGCTTTATCCCCGGTTTCAGGAGCAGTCGCCTGCCCGTGATTTTCTAATGGGACCAAATCCTTAGGTTGCGTAGCTGCAGCACCTACTTTGTCCGTTGCCACACCTTTTGTAATGGTGCTTGGCGGAGTACGCTTTTGCGGACCGCATGAGGTCGTGTACAAACCCGTGGCTACGGCCATCATGGCGAGCCCGTATATTCTAAATGTTCTGGTCATCATCGATGACTCCTTCTCTATATAGAAAAATAAACGAATCTAACAATCCAAACAACTATAGAGCAATCGGCGCGCCATCTACTGTGTGGGCCATTGCGAAATTAACGGGGCTAGAGAGGCTAGTTAAAAAGAATAGGCCTTAAATTGCTAGGCAGCGTGACGTTATTGAGCTTTAGACAACAAGCGAAACTTTATCGTCTTAGTTAGATAATCTTTGCCCGCAAACGAAGCAATGATCTCATTTGGTTTTTGACTTTCGATCGTAACCCTATAACTCGAGAGTTCAGAGACGCGCTCTTTAAGAAGCTCCATGATCGCCAAGCGACCAGGGCCGTTCAACATTTGAGATACGGATTGGGAGCCGACAGCAAGCTCGCGGGCCTCACCAAGCTCAATAGACTTGCCACCACCTGCGGGTTTGATTGAGTTCGTTTCCAAGCTTTTTGAGATGATCTGCTCCACCAGGGAGTTCATTTCACTTCCAATGCTTTTCTCTTGAGCTTCATTATCAGCCGTTATTCCCCATTCAAATCTCCTTAGTGCTAACCGTGTTTTTGAAGGTGAAACTGAATGATATTCTTTGAATTGTTCCATTTGAATGAGGCACACTCCACTGTGCGAGCGATCCGCGTGGGCGAAAGCGCTCACAAGCAGAGTGGCTAAACCGATGGATAGAATGGAAAGTATTTTAATCGAAATCTTTGAATTGTTCATACAAAGATACCTTAGCAATTGGTATGCCCAGAGCATCTGCACTTTCAATACGCGCAGCTTCTAGGAGAAGCAGATGTTAAAATTTCTCGAAGATAATTATTTCAGATGGGGGCCGCAAATTGGCGACGAGGTAACCCTCTCCGTAATTAGTTGGGGTTTGGCATAGTGTAGTAAAAATCGTCAGTGTTTATATGGTGATGGTTTAGGTAGCCGCAACGTTGAAGGATTTT
>JAYTHU010000217.1:0-23124 GCA_043732305.1 Oligoflexia bacterium | reverse complement strand
GTCAGTTTTTTTGCGCTAACGTGATCGAAATTTGCTTTTAAGCATTCAATCATAGACAGACAGGCTATTTGAGATTACTCAGATCAGATGAGAAATATATATGATTTACCGCCGGACTTGCCTCGCCCGATTGACGATGGAGTGACCGATCATCTATGTGGTTTGAGCGTTCCTAATATTCAACTTGAGTCCACGCTTGGTAAGTCGATTCACATCTTAGAACAGTTTCAGAAGCCTACTGTGCTCTTCGTTTATCCACGCGCCGGAAGTCCTCTTGAACCGAATACGAACCAAGAATTGTGGGACCAAACTCCGGGTGCAAGAGGCTGTACTCCACAGTCGTGTGGTTTTCGTGATCTTAATGGAGAATTCGAATCTCTTGGAGTTGCCGTATTCGGATTAAGTATCCAGTCTCCGGCTGTTCAGAGTGAGTTCGTTGAAAGAAATCACATACCATTTACTGTGTTAAGCGATAGCAAGTATGAACTAACGGAGCGGTTGAGTCTTCCGACATTTATTTTTGAGGGCGAACGGTTGATTAAGCGAATGGCTCTTTTTATAGAGGCTGGCAAAATTCAAAAAGTTTTTTATCCGGTCTTTCCGCCAGATCGTAATGCTGAAGAAGTTTTGACCTGGCTACGGACCCAGTAATCAAGAAAATGTATTTCAACCCATGCGCGAATAGCCACCACTCCCTAGTGGACGTAAAGACGTCACGGAGAGCCGGTTACCGGAAGGAACTCCGCGGACTTCCTCTTCAGTCTAATGGAGATATTGGCCATTAATTTTCGTTAACGCTTTGAGAATCACAGCTGAGAATGGCACATTTATGATACAGCGGTCAGTTCGAACTTTTTTTCGTTATTTCATTTCAACATAAGACATTTTCGGTATAAACAAAGGTATGCCTCGTAACCGATTTTTATTTTTTATAGGTTCTATTGCACTTCTGACAAATGGTTGCGCTACCGAACCATGGCAGAAATATAAAATGGATAGCAATCCAGATGTCACCTGCCAAACTGGTGTTGAAGGCGGTTTGGATGTATGGAGCTGGGCCTGCGAGAAGGGCCAACACGTGGTTATCTGGCGTCAATCATCAGCATATTTCGGTAGAGGATCGGCAAATCAAGAGACATCGGCCTGTGGAAAGAAGACATCTATAGAACAAGATGAGCGCTTGATCTCTTGGCATTACCCCGAATGCCGAAGGTCTGCTCATTCCTGGAGTCTTCAGGAGAAATAGGTCTTTCTATCTCAAACTTTAATTTTTGTGCGACTGAAGATGAAATAACTTTGGAAGCGCAAACAGTAGTAATCTTCGACAGTGTCCGTTAAATTTATTTCTTTAAGCCGATAAGACTAAACTCAAACTAACGTTGAGTGCTTTTGCTTCTTTTTTTTAAAGTCGCAACAAAATTGAGGGGAGATACTTTGACAAACGAAAAGACTAATATCGACATCAAAAAAGAAGACTCGAACATTTCACGCTGGCTCTTAGCGGGCGCTATTATCGGCACACTTTTATCGGGGCCAATGTTTTACGAATATTTTCGAGAAGCGACGGCGAAATCTCCGATGTTACCCAGCATTCCAATTCTATTTTTTATAGAAATAGTAAAGGTCACTCTTTTCTCCTGGTTTGCGGTCACGGCAGGGCGGCGATTCGCAACACAGGTTGGTCTGGATGTGCCGGTCCTCAGGGCCATTAGTAGAGGAGAAATTAAAAGCGCAACCGAAATTGTCAAAAAAGTTTTGACCGTGGGAATACTTTTAGGTTTTCTTGGTTTCGGCGTCAGACTCGCCGCAGGCTTTGCTCTAGGGGAAGCTTCAATTCTGGGAACGCTCGAATTATACCATAACGGTTTGAGTATCGTAGCAGACGCGGTGTTTTACCAGTTCGCAGTCACTCTATGGTTCAATTGGGGTATATTATCGCTAGCAGTTTACGCCTTTTCAAAACTTCCGCACGTCTCAAGAAAAATCGCTTTTCTCTTTGGAAACCTATTTGCTTCTTTAGCTTTTGGTTTGTTCGCGTGTTTGAGTGTGTATGGTCCTCATCGAGGAGAATCTGGAGCATCTCGATATCTCGCCATCGCTTTTTTATTATATGGCTTGCCAAATTTCTTCTTTTGCCTTGGCATTCGTCGTTGGGGATTTCTCTCCGCCGTTGCAGGCGTTTCAATTGCCACATTGTTAGGTGCTGCATTTGCCGCTTTTTCTTGAGCGAAGATAAGTTTACATTCCGGATATTGTGAATTACGGACTTCGACTTTTCAATCCAGACCTTACAAAAAATAACATCGCAAGTTGGTGCGGAAATTTTGCGCGATATATTGGCCATTAATTTTCGTTAACGCCTTGAGATTCACAGCTGAGAATGGCACTTAGATCCTGCAAGGGCGAGGTCGGGAGGACCGGAGTTATCTTGCGTTAAGCCCGCTCAGCTTTGCAAAGCATTTGCGAACTTTGATACGCCCCGCAACCATTAGGTCTATTGACCAATTATTATTTAATCGAGAAAATATCCAAATGATGAAGCGGGCTATGATGTTATTTTTATTCTTAATAAATATTTTAGTCATTGATATTTGGCTTTCATCTGGCATGGCTTTCATAATTTTTTATCTGTTTACTATTTACTTTGCTGTTGGTTTTCTTGGTGCGTTCCTGCATGCCAAATTAAGGCAGAGTTTGCTGTTACAGCTCATTAATGTATTCGCTGCATTTTGCGTTGGAATCGGGATCTACGGCTATACGAAATACTTCCCAAATGAAAGAAACTTTATTCCAAGTAATCCTTTTGAGAATTTTTTGAATATGTGCCCAGTTGCTTTATTTATTGGATCTTTCGGAATACTTTTGAATTTTGGAACTCGTAAATCGATTGCTCGTCTGAAGACCAATTGGAACAAGCTACATTAATTGGCGCTGAATTGTCAGCACGTCTCAGCTTTCCTGACCAGACATTTACTGAAACAACCCCGCAAATTATTTTCTATTGTCATATGAACTATTGGCCATTAATTTTTTAACGCCTTGAGAATCACAGCTGAGAATGGCACTTCTTTGTAAGATCGGCGAAGTAAGGCAGAGAAACGTTATTTCGCTTCAGCCTGGTCAATAAGGCTCAGCCGAGATGAATTTAAATGCATTTTAGTGATTTGCTTTTGGACTCAGCGAACGTGAGCGAGCACTATTATCGCTAAGATATTGCTTTCTCACAGGGAAGACGTAATAACTCTTCGCAATGCAAACAACATACAGGGATATAATCAATCAAGCCTATCTGGATCGAAGCACGGCAAATTCGAGTTATTCGATGCGTTCATTTGCCCGCGACTTGGGAGTTTCATCTTCTACTCTGTCAGAGGTATTGAACGGAAAAAAAGGAATCTCGCCGAAGAGAGCACTTCAATTTGCAAAAATCCTTCGTCTACCCGAATGGCAAATTCAACTATTCTGTGACCTCGTTGTCCAAGATCACGCAAAAAGCCCAGCTGCTCGGCGCGAGGCGAAGATACGACTCAATGATCGAAAGCAAGAGAACTCTGTTCGTTTAATAAATCAAACTGCCACTCGTGCTCTCACGTCTTGGATAGATCTTGCTATCTTGGAACTTACCTATCTACCGGAGTTCAAACTATCAAGTTCGTGGATTTCTAAGGCGCTAGAAGTTGAGCAAAACGTTGTCTCCCAGTCGATTGAGCGACTTAAAGAGGCAGGTCTCCTTAAAATTGATAGCACTACGAAAGAGTGTATTGATGCATCTCCTCTGTTTAGCACCACAGATGGTATTCCTAGTGAGTCCATCAGAAAATTTCATCGTAGCGTGCTTCAACTCGCTATTAAAAAAATCGAAAATGCGGATGTCGAAAAGCGGACTGTAAAAACCGCCGTGATTTCGATTTCAAATGATCGAATTCCACGAGCAAAGAAAATTTTAGACGAAGCAATCGCGAAGATAGTTTCCCTTGCAGATGAAAGCGGCCAAGAGCGAGCTGATGTCATGTGCTTCAGCGCTCAATTGTTTTCAGTTTTAACCTCGAAGGAGGACTTATGAGGTCCATATTGTTTTTTATTGCGCTACTTTGTTCATCGATATCAATGGGAAATGCGAAGGTTGTAGGCAATGGTGGAAATGTCATTGTTTGTAAAGATGCCAGAGAAAAAGTAACCTCCGTTCAACTGTTGGACTATTTTGAATTGCAACAGAACGGCGGGTCTTTGCAATTAAACTCAGCACTCGGTGATTTCACAGCGATGCTGAAAAATTTATTGGCACGATGGAAAACGGTGGCGCCAAAAAGAATGGAACAATATTCCAAATGGCTCGATAGTTTTATAAGCGAAGCCGGATTTTATTCAGGCATTGAAATCCCGCCGACTGAAGATACTGGAGTAATTGGCATTCCCACTGGATGTGCCATTCATCCAGCCGCCTTTCAGCGGCCTGATTCAGAGATATTTCCGGGTGTACGGCGTTACACACTAAGTAAAGACTTATGGGACCAAATGTCGGAGGTCCAACGAGCCGGTTTAGTTCTTCATGAGCTGATCTATCGCGAGGCGATTCAATCTCTTCACGCCACTTCTTTTGCTACGAGATATTTGAATGGGTATCTTTCTTCTTCGATCACTCCTGACGCGGATACTTATGCCTCAATTGTTTCGCAAATGCCGCTTCAATGGGTAGAATATGGGGCTGGCTTTCTTCTTGAAATTGGAATCATACAAACCGGAGACTCAGGATTGCCATTATTTTATCGTAAGGGCAGCGCCAGCTCAAGCGGTTATGTTAAAAGCGATATATCAAGCATATTTGCGAACGTTTCAGCAAAGCACCTTAAAATCGATTTTGAAGAACTACCGGATTGGCGTGGCGATATCGATTACGGTGAAAACCACTTCCAACTAAGGTACTTATCCCAAACCAAAAATCTGAAGTTAAAGCGTCTTTTCGTTGAACTACACCAGTACTCCGTTGACATCGTATCCCCTATGGCAGCCACGGACATCATTTTTCAAGAATTTCATGATAGTGTAGAATATTCTTCGATTTCGATCAGCATCACTGCCGCTAATTACAAACAGGGTCCTCCATTTTTAGATCTCGATCCCGCCAATAGTTTTTATGTCCAACCAGATGGCAGCATTATTTCGTCTATTGTGAAACTGCTGCCTGGAACTGATGACCAAGGACGAAAAGTATTAGGACCCGAGCTTCAAACAGCTTCTGGGCAAAAATGGATTCATGTTCCTGGGCGCCCTGGTTACGTAAAAAAGTAGTAGAAGCTAGTTTATACTTTCAAATGAGAAAATTTTAAATCACTTAGGAGGAATTTAATGAAACTTTTTTCTTTTGTTCTTGTTTTTAGTATTTTCACGGCTACAGCTGCGCAGGCTCAAAGTTTTGCCGGGGTTTGGAAAGGAAAAGGTACTTTTTGGCCTTGGACCACTGGTTATCATGAAAAGTACACCTGTGATATAAATCTAAATATCGAGCAATCTACAACTGGATTTGCCATACGTGGAGATGCCACTTGCGATCATGGAAGGACGTTGCGATGGGACGGATGGAATGCATGGTCTATTAAAAATGGCGATCTGTACGATAAAGATGGTATAAAGGTCGGTGTTTTAAAAAATAATTACGTAAATCTTCAATACAAGTATCTGAGTGGACCCGACAAAGGCCTTATCACACACCAATTCTATAAATTACTTTTAATGGCGGACGGAACTCTTCAGTTCAATGGGGAAGAAACCGTTTTTGAAAATGATGATAGAACTTTAAGGGGTGGCGAGGGAATACAGTTTGTATTGGCCAGATAACCCTACTTAAATTGGCGCCGATGGATCGGCGCCTTCGAACATTCTTGACCGGACCTTTCCAGAATAATTACATTCTCGTAACCGAAAATCGAATCGAAATAATGGCCATTAATTTTCGTTAACGCCTTGAGAATCACAGCTGAGAATGGCACTTCTTAAACATACGGGCTAGTTCCTAAGGACTGCGGTTATTTCTACTAGGCGGGACGCTTGCACCGGCGTTTGGCACCTAGCTTTTGCATTGCTTAAAGCTTGATATAAAAAGTAGATGTCAAATCAATTTTAGGAGTTCTAATGAAATCGTTGATTACAATTTTGAGCGCAGTGTCGCTTTGTTTGGCATCTACCGCCTTTGCTAGAGTCGTTTTAGAAACCCATAAAGACGGAAGTTCCGCGGGCAACTATACGGTTTTTTTCACTGAGGCCTCAGATATTTCTGGCCAAATAAATCTCAATGACAAAATTGTAACGCCCAGTGGAGAAGTTGTAAAAAGAGTTGATGACCCTAAGCGCGGGCTGATGCTTCAAGATCAAAGCGGATTACTGTGGACCTCGACTGTGATGCGTGACTCACCGCTAATGTATCCGCGCTTAATTTCCGAAAAAAAACACGTGTGGGCTGCCAATGAAATCTGCAAAAATATCGGGGCGCGCCTACCTTCATTGGCTGAGTATCGAAATTTGGCGAAATTATTTGTCAATAAAAACGGTAAATACGAATCGGATGCGGCTGCAAAAATTTTAGACCCTCAACTCCCTGCTCCCGGGTGTAGAACAGACTCCGAAGGTCCTCTAGACGACAACTGTCTTTTTGAAAAGTACCTGACCCATATAAACTTCCTAAGCGATAGCGACGCATATTCCTTCGGCGCTTACTATAGCAATATATTCGACCTGTATGGGCCTGGCGAACAATCCAGAAATCCTTATCTCAGCAATAGCGATGGCGGCAAAGCTGTACACATCCCTAGTCGTGTAAAATGCGTTGTTTCACAAGAAATGATAGCTCCAATTGATTTCAAGAAAAAATACGAGTCTCTGGCTATGCCCGTAATGAATTCCTGCAATCCAGAACAATTTGTCGGTAGCTGGAAAGCGTCTGATGTTGTTTGCCATGACCCAAAGAACGACTTTGCGCTTTCTACGTCACCTCCCGGAATTAAATTTGGCTTCAAAACGGGAAATAGTAACCTTCGCATTCCCGGTACAATTGATAAAGAACTCGCCTTTATTTGGGGCTATCGTGGATCCGATACAGGTCAAGGGTACGAATATTGGTTTAACTCGGGCGAGGATTCAGACGGGGCCGGAGGAAAAGAATACACTGCGCAAACGATAAAAAGTAGAAAAGATAAAAAAGGCTGTGATGTCTATGAAGTTGGTGTTTCTAGCCACGCAACTCACGGTCAAGAATACAGAACCCAAAAACCCGTTTATCTATTCACGATAGGCTTAGATAAAGATGGCAGCATGGTTTTGCAATCCAACTCAAAAGACGTCAATTTTTGCTTTGAGCGGGATTACGATAAAACTATCGAACAAGCCGTAAGACTACGGCCCATGAAGTAGAGCAAATTAGACAATACTTTACGCGAAATAAGAGTCAGCTCGGAGCCCACAGCAGAAGCGAAATATTGGCCATTCTTGAATAGGACCAGGAAAGAATTGCCCGCAATTCCAAATAGTTTTTTATCCCTTTAAAAGCGCAGATTTTCAAAAATCCAATTTTCCATCTGTCATTTGCTGAGTAGAGGGCTCAAGCTTGCAAAGGCCCTGGGCCGCCTTTTCTAGAGCCGCATGGCGACTCCAATCTAATACTTGATGGAGCGTATATTTCCCGGCGAAGGCAATTAATGCCACCGATACCAACGCCAAAACACCATCAATTATCTTTTCCATATAGATCTCCATAGAAGTTGAGTTCCAAGCTTGTTTCCGTCGGCGATAAGCGCAAACTGAAATTCAAAATAGTGCCGGAGTTATTCTACGGATTTGGATTCGACTGTGAAGGAAGATTGGATGGGGTGGAAGGGATCGAACCTTCGGATGACGGAATCAAAATCCGTTGCCTTACCACTTGGCGACACCCCAATGTAAAACCTAAAACTAAGTCAGAATGTAACGATAAACGAAAAAGTTCGGATGTGAAACTAAAATGCAGTTCTACAAGCGCCCATCATCGTCACCTGAGTCATAGCTAGGACCGGGACTTTTTGCAATAGTCAATTGATCAAGAGTTTGTCCCATTTTCTTTAATTCGATTTCGTACACTTCAAAAACCTTGTTTTCAATGTGTTCTCTTGTTTCATTATTTAAGGGATGGGCGATGTCTTTGAATTGTCCGTCCTTGCGTTTCTTGCTGGGCATCGCGACAAAAAGACCATTATTTCCGTTGATGATTTTGAGATCACGAATCACGAAGCAGTTGTCGATAGTGATGGTGACATAGGCTTTGAGGCGTTCTTCGTTGAGCGCAAAAACTTTAACTTCTGTGATAATCATGTTGCATACTCCCTAGCTGCTGCGAGCTCAGATGAGTTTAACGCATCATATTATAATTGTCAATCTATCTCCATGAAAACGACCATGGTGTTTGCGCCCCGCATTACACGCAGGTTCCTCATGCCTCCCGAGCCCTTTTTAAAATCTTTCTGGAAAACCTTTATGGCATCGCTTGCGCTAGTCACAGGGGTCTTATTGATGTCTAGGATGATGTCTCCGGGATGCAAACCCGCCTGCTCGGCGAGGCTTCCTTGCTCAATATCAATGATCACGACGCCTCTTTTAATCAATGGGGGCAGATTGAGTTCGCGCGCAATGGCCGGGTTCATATCCATGATTTCTACACCAACATTTTGAACACGATAACCCTTTGGACGCTGACGTTGTTTTGCTGAGGCAGCAATTAATCCGCCTTCGCTTTTTTCTGCAATTTTAATTGTGAGCTTTACGATTTTGCCATTTCTCACAACTTGCGCCGTAGCCACATCGCCAGTCTTGGTGTCGGAAACTGAATTCATAAGTTGGCGTGCGTTTTCAACTTCTTTACCGTTGAATATAATAATGGCGTCGTATGGTTGAATGCCCGCAACTTCTGCGGGGGAGCCGGCCGCAATGCCTGTGACAAAGGCGCCCTTTTCTCCCTTGATGTGAAATTCTTTGGCGGTTTTTTCGTCTACATCCGCAATTGTGACGCCTAAAAATCCACGAGTGATTTTTCCTTTAGATTTTAAATCGGGAAGAATTTTTTTGACCGCATTGATTGGAATAGCAAAGCCAATTCCTTGCGCACGCGCGTCTATGGCCGCATTAACTCCAACGACTTCACCCGCAAGATTCACCAGAGGTCCGCCACTGTTTCCAGGATTTATGCTGGCATCTGTCTGCAGAAAAGGAAACTGTGGAGCATTTTCAATATCAACATCACGCTCTTTGGCAGAAATAATTCCCTTAGTCATGGTGTGACCGTGTCCAAACGGATTTCCAAAAGCAGCAACCCATTGTCCGACTTCCACTTTGTTCGAATCTCCGAGCGGAAGAACTTCTAACTTGCCGGGATAATTAATTTTGATCACCGCGATGTCTGTGCGTTCGTCTTTACCAATAACTTTGGCAATAAATGTTTTCTTAGATTTTTCTGTCAATTGCACAGCGATCTCTGTCGCGTTTTGAATGACGTGATTGTTAGTAAGAATAAGTCCCGTTTCATCGATTATAAAACCAGAACCTAAACTCATTGCCCTTTGTTCTTGTGGAGGGGCCATGCCCATTCCGCCACCCATGAATTGCTCCATGAATTCTTGAAGAGGGTCCATCGGCATTTGCTGTTGGCCGTTTCGGCCAGAAAATCCACCGCCTTGGGCTCCATAGGGATTTTTAATGACTTGTGTTGTAAAAATGTTGACTACCGCGGGGTTCGCTTTTTTTCCTAACTCGATGAACGTGTGTTCCAAATCGCCAAAAGCGGTTCCCGATAAAATTGAGGATATAAACCCGGCAATCAAAAATATTTTCATTTTTTTGTGATCTCCACATACTTGAGTCTTAAATCTTTCAAAACAAGCTTCATAAAATCAGCTTCTTCCTTTTCAAGATTTCCTTTGGTTTTTTTATCTAAGATTTCGAGCAAATCGATATTGAACCGGGCCATGTGGGTGTCCACTACAGTTTTTCCGGTTTGAGGATCAGGTGCTAATCCTAAAGCCATGGCGGCCGCCGAAGCGATGGACATTGCGAGAGTGATAAAAGACGCTTCCATTCGGGAATCATTGGTGTTGGCAGTTTCATTTTTGGATGTCATAAAGTTCTTCCTATAAGTTTTTTGATTCGAGTTTCAATGGGAGGGTGGGTTGAAAAAATTCTCGCCCAACCTTTGTTGTTTAGTGGATTTATAATAAACATATGTGATGTGGCTTCGGTAGCGGGCATTGGAAGTGCTAGTGAGTAATTATGAATTTTCCAAAGCGCACTGGCCAGGGCCTGCGGTTTCCCTGTGAGTTCGACTGCTGTCTGATCCGCCAAGTACATACGGTTTTTACTGACCGCCAGCTGAATTATGACAGCTGCAAACGGGGCAACGAGCACATTTAAAAATGCACTCACAGCGGAACTAAATTCTTTTCTCATTTTATCTGTTTGGCCGAAAGAGACAACCCACTTTAAAAACTGCGAGACAAACATGATGAGCGATCCCAGCATGGCCGCAGTCATCATTAGAAAGGTGTTGAAGCGTTGGACGTGACCAATTTCGTGAGCCACGACGGCTTCTAGTTCGTCTTTACTCAATAGTTTTAAAAGTCCTTGAGTGAGAACAATGCTTGCTGACCTGGGTGAGCGGCCGATTGCAAATGCATTTAGAGTGTCAGTGGGGATGAGATAAATTCTTGGCGAAGGAATCTCTGCTTTCTTAGCTACCTGATCCACGAGCTGATTTAGTTTATAACTGTCAGCGCCTTCTAATTTGCGGGCACCGTAGGTCCAAAGCATCAAACCATCGCTATAAAAATAACTCATGAAGTTTATTCCGAGGGCGATCACAAAACTGAGAAGTAAGCCTTGTCTACCGCCAATTGATTCGCCGAGAAACAAAATGAGCACAGTGAGAAGTCCGAGAAAAAGCAATGTTTTGAGCATTTGAGTAGGCATGGAATCAAGTTTCGTAAAGTTTCATCACAATGTCAATTTGCTTTAGAGTGCTTTGCGCTCCGCGTAGTTGAAAAAAGTCTCTTGAAACTCGGCGCACCTATACAGATAATAATGTTGCACAAATACAATCACTTTTTCTAGGAGAATGAAATCATGAGTGTCGACATCGCTCAGCTTAACGAGCAGATCAAAAAAGAAAGTCAATTTGTTCCGCTTATTTTAGCGGAAGCGGGGAAAGTGGTTGTCGGGCAACGCCATATGCTCGAGAGAATTTTGATGGGGCTTCTCACAGATGGTCATATTTTGCTGGAGGGTGTGCCCGGATTAGCTAAAACTTTGACAATTCGAACTGTCAGTGACTGCGTGGATTTACAATTTTCGCGAGTCCAGTTCACTCCCGATCTTTTGCCTTCTGATCTTGTGGGCACCATGATTTTTAATCAAAAATCGGGAGATTTTGCTGTTAAAAAAGGTCCGATCTTTACAAACATTCTTTTAGCAGACGAAATCAACCGCGCGCCGGCAAAAGTTCAATCAGCGCTGCTTGAAGCAATGGCCGAGAAACAAGTGACAATCGGGGACGAGACTCACAAGCTAGCAAATCCATTTTTAGTTTTGGCGACGCAAAATCCTCTTGAGCAAGAAGGCACGTACGCGCTTCCTGAAGCGCAACTCGACCGTTTCATGTTCAAAGTTTTGGTTACTTATCCGACTAAAGTTGAAGAGGGAGAAATCCTCACCCGCATGACGGGTTTGGAAATGCCAGAAGTTCGTAAAGTTATCACTCAGGAAAGTTTGCGCCATGCTAGAGATTTAGTGAAATCAATTTATATCGACGAAAAAGTGAAGCACTACATTATTGAAATTGTCATGGCCAGCCGCAACCCGAAAGAATACGGATTGGATTCGGTTGCGGGATTGGTGGCCGTCGGGGGATCACCGCGTGCCACAATCAACCTCACTAAGAGTGCCAAAGCTCATGCGTTCATTCGCGGCCGAGGGTTTGTCACACCAGAAGATGTGAAAGCCGTTGTTTACGATGTCATGAGACATCGCATACTTTTGACTTATGAAGCCGAAGCCGAAGAAATAAAATCGGATAGTATTATCCGCGAAATTTTAAATAAAATTGAAGTGCCTTAACGAATGCTGCCAGAAAAGCTTCCACCAAAACTGCCGGCCAAGCTGCCGCCAGAAATTCTCAAGAAAGTTAAACTTCTTGAGATCTCAACCCGCAAGATGGTGAACAACCTTTTTGCCGGTGAATATCACACGGCCTTCAAGGGTCTGGGGCTTACTTTTTCCGATTTCCGTGAATATGTTCCCGGCGATGACGTTCGGTCTATCAGCTGGAATCTCACTGCAAAGACTGGCAAGCCGTTTGTGAAACGCTATGAAGAAGAACGTGAGCTCACACTTTTTCTAGCGGTCGATGTGAGTGGCTCGGGACTTTTTGGCAGTGAGAAATATCTCAAAGGTGAGGTGCTGGTGCAGCTCGCCGCGGTGCTTGCTTTTGCCGCCCAGAAAAATGGGGACAGAGTAGGTCTGTTGCTTTTTTCTGATCAAGTGGAACATTTTGTAAAGCCCAAAAAAGGTCGACCACATATTCATCGCATTATGCGAGATCTTTTATTTTTCAAACCGCGAAGTCTCAAAACAGATATTAAACTTGCCTGTGATCACATGAGTCACATCCTGCGCAAGCGGGCGACGATTTTTGTTTTCAGTGATTTTCTAAACGAAGGCTTCGAGCAATCATTGAAACTTCTAGCGCGTCGCCATGATGTGATTTCTGTGGTGGTCGAAGATAAAACAGAAAGAGTGATCCCGCCACTGGGATTAGTTGATTTTGAAGACGCTGAATCCGGTGAGATTGTGACGGTTGATTCTTCATCGAGTGACTTTCAAAAAACATATCAGACACTTTATAAAAAGCGCGCTCGCGAGAGAGATGATCGCTTACGGAAAAGCCAGGTCGGAACGGTCTATGTGGACACCTCTCAAGATTTTGTGGATCCATTGATTAGATTTTTTGCCGCTCGTAAAGCCCGTGGAGGCCGCCGGTGAATAAAGCATCGATAAAACTTCCAGTTTTGAGTTGTGGTCCGTCCACGAGCGAAAATATCACCGTTGGGCAGAAGTTGCTTTTTAAATGCGCAATTGATGAGTCACTCAAGCCTTCGTCTTTGGCGGGAACGCCGGCGCAAACGATTGTTATCGATCCTCATGGCAGCGATCCTCATGATTTGGTTATTTTGGGTGAACCTAAAATCTCAGATAAAATTCTTGAGGCCACGTTCACAAGTTACAAAGTCGGGCATCACGATTTTTCGAACGTTACATTAAAAATTGACGATCAGGTTTTTCAAAGCTCTCCCTTTAGCTTTACCGTGCAATCGGTATTGCCTCCAGAAACTGCGGAAACACAGAAGAATCCTCCTCAACCTTTTCCTCTGATAGATCCAAGAATGCTTTCTTCACCATGGTGGTGGTGGGCCATGTGGGGAGCGCTTCTCGCTGTCACCCTAGCGATTGTAATTAAAAAGTTCATCGATTGGAAAAAAGCCCGAGCGCTTAAAAAAGCTGTCGCGGGGGAAATAAAAATTATTACTCCTCGAGAGAAATACACTCTCGCTCTTCAAAAATTAGAATCCCAGGGTTTTCATATTCGTGGAGAATATAAAGGATTTGCACTCGCGCTCACCGTGATTATTAAAAAAGCGATTGGTGAGAAATTCTCTTTTCCAGCAGAAGATTTAACATCAGAAGAATTTTTCGAAGTTCTTAAAAATAATAGAAATTTCCACGATGAAGTCGGGGCACTACTCGAATCCATTATGACATCTTTGGACCAAATTAAATTTGCCAAGATCGAAACCTCTGAAACAAAATGTTCCAGTTTGATAGACATGGCTAAAGAAGTAGGAAGAATTTTGTATCGGGGAGATTTATGAAGTTTGCAGCACCCTGGGCGTTTTTCTTTCTTATTCCCGTTGCGATTGTTTTTTTCTCGAGTTTCTTTGAAGACAAAAGAAAAAAGCGCGGGAGTCTGAGATTCAGCTCTGATTCTATATTAAAAAAAATCAGTCCCAGCATGCGTGCCCAATTTGAATTCATTCCTTATTTTCTTAAAATAGTAGCTTTGGTTTTGGCGATCGTCGCCTTGGCTCGGCCGCAAATGGCAAATTCGAAAGTGAATCGCAACGTTGAGGGCATCGATATAATGGTGGCTATTGACGTCTCTGACTCTATGGAAATTGAAGACATGGAACCGGAGAATCGAATCACCGCCGCTAAAACTGTAGTGAAAAATTTTGTCAAAGGACGAGCCAGTGATCGGATTGGTCTGATTATTTTTGCTGGCGAATCTTACACTCGCTGTCCTCTCACTATGGATTACAATGTCTTGCTTGAAAGCCTCGCGACAGTCACAACAGATAATATTAAACAAGGTACCGCCATCGGCGTGGCGCTTGCCAATGCTGTGGCTAGACTGAAAGAATCGACCGCAAAAAGTCGCATTATCATTTTGCTGACCGACGGCGAAAATAATAGTGGAACAATTGACCCAGACACCGCAACGGAAATCGCTAAGGGTTACGGCATTAAAGTTTACACCATAGGAATTGGGCGCGATGGTGAATCGCAAATGCCCGTATATGTGGTGGACGCGTTTGGCAGAAAAATTAAACGTTATCAATCTATTCACTCGACGGTAAACACTGATTTGTTAGTGAATATTGCCAAAGAAACCGGCGGTAAGTCTTATCGTGCGGTTGACTCGGACGCACTTAAAAATGTTTTTCATGAAATCAACAGTTTAGAAAAATCAAAAATTTCTACCGATCATTATGTGAAATACACAGAGCTATATGAGTCATGGCTAATAGCGGCACTTCTCATTTATATTTTGCAGTTTATTCTAGAGCGAACGATTTTTAGGAGGGTGCCATGAACTTACTTCGGTTTGCGGATCCTTTGTGGCTGCAGTTTTTCTGGGTAGCAGCAGGACTTTATATATTCGCCCGTCTTGTTCTTTTCTGGGGACGTAAGCAAGTAGAGAAGTATTTCGGAAAAAGTCACGTCGATTTTCTAACCGAGACTTTGAGTCTTACTCGTCGAAAAATAATAATCACTTTGCAAATTGCGATCCTGTGTTTTTTTGCTGTTTCTTTGGCTCGCCCGCAAATGGGAGCCCGACGAACGGAAATTAAACAAACCGGTTTAGAGATGATCATTGCACTCGATGTTTCTAACAGCATGCTTGCCGAAGACGATAAGCCTTCGCGGTTAGAGCATGCAAAACATGAAATCAATCGACTGCTTGATCAATTGGAAGGCGATCGTATTGGCATCATTGCTTTTGCTGGGGCCGCAGTTTTAGTTTCACCGATGACTACCGATCACGGAGCTCTACGAATGTACTTAGATTCTCTGAGCACAAATTCGGTGAGTACTCAAGGAACTAATTTTAAAGAAGTCGTGGATGAATCGATCAGAGCTTTTGAGCGGGGTGGTGTTGAGGGAATGGACGGAACAAAACCTACTCGCGTTTTGTTGATTGCATCTGACGGTGAAGACAATGAGCCTGGTGGAATCCCCTCGGTGAAATTGGCCGTGGATCATGGCATACGCGTGTTTGCGCTAGGGTTCGGAACGGCTCGTGGCGCTCCTATTCCCATGAGAGATGATCGCGGAAACCTTCAAGGTTACAAAAAAGATTCTAGCAATCAGCCCGTTTTGAGTATCCCTAGTGATGAGGGTCTTTCAAAAATTTCTCGAGCAGGACAGGGAAGTTTTTATCACAGCACCTTTGACGAATCAGAAATCAAAAATCTAGTGAGTGATTTTAGTAAGCTACAGAGAGCAGATTTCAAATCTCAAATGGCCACAGACTACGATGAGAAATTTCAAATTCCTTTAATCATCGCCTTGCTGCTTGCTCTGCTTGAAATCAGCATGGGTGATCGAAAAAAATCTCAAAAGGCATGGGCCGGTCGTTTTGAAACGGGCGCAACATTAACTTTATTGTTAATTTTATTATCTCCGAGCGCTCAAGCATTTGCTCCCCCCACGATTGAAGACAATAATGACGGAGTTAAAAACTATCGAGCGGAAAATTATCCTGAGGCTTTCAAAAATTTTGTAGATGGGCTTTCGCGCGATCCCTACAACGCGACTTTGCATTTTAATCTGGGTGATAATCTTTTTAAAAATGGTGATAAAGAAAAAGCGCTCGCGGAATTCAAGGCGGTTGAGAAGCTTTCTCAAGCTACGAGTGGTCTGAAATTTCAAGCCATGTTCAATGCAGGCAATATTGCCGTCGAGATGAAAAACATCGAAGACGCACTTAAATATTATCAGAAGGCGCTTGAATATAATCCTGATTCGAAAGAGACCAAAACCAACATTGAACTTGCTTTAAAAGATAAGCACGGCGGCGGTGGCGACGGCAAGGATGATAAAAAAGATCCCAAGGATTCAAAAGACTCGAAAGACCAGAAAGACTCGAAAGACCAGAAAGATTCAAAAGACAAAAAAAATCCGCAGCCGCAGAAACCTGAAGAACAGAAAAAGCCGCAGCCCAAGCCTTTCAAAAGCCAATCCTTGAATGAAAATGATGTGCGGCGTATTCTTGATGAATTAAAGCGGCAAGAAGAAGAGATTAGAGCTAAGCAATATAAAGAAAATAAAAAGCACCCGGAGAAACAAGTTGAAAAAGATTGGTAGTTCGATTCTCATAATTCTTTTCTTTCATAGCGCTTATGCCTTGGCCGAAGTAAAGCTCATGGCCACGGTGGATAAAACAAATGTGACCCAGGAAGATGTGTTGACGCTTTCTCTCACAATTACTGGTGACTCCGATCTCGATGATGTTCACCCTAGTTTGCCTGATCTTAAAGATTTTGAAGTCATGGGAAGCTACGTAAAGTCTTCCTCGACAAGCCGTTACATGAATGGCAAATTTGTTTTTCTAAAGCAACTTACCTACGATTATCAGCTGTCTCCGCAAAAAGCGGGCACGATTGTGATTGGCGCTGCAACTTTAGATGTAGATGGGAAAAAATTAGAATCTGCACCTATAAAAATCACTGTCACTGCAGCAGGCTCGAATCCAAAATCGCAACCTGGTAACATGGCGAAAAATCGTAGTGCAAAAAGTCAGCCTCGGCAAGACGATGACTCCGCAAATGTTCCTCCCGGATTTGGGGCTGGCGGCCTAAATGGAGATGATGAAGACGATCTCTTCACCCAGCTTTTGCGCAATCGCGGATTTATGGTTGGCCCCGGTGGTACGGTAAAGTCAGCGCCTCAAATGGACAAAAATGCTTTTTTCATTTCTGTCGAAGCCAATAAGAAAAAAGTCTACGTGGGCGAACAAATTGTGGCCACTTGGTATCTTTATACCAAGGGAAGTTTAACTGATTTCGATGCCTTGAAATACCCGGAGCTCAAAGGCTTTTGGAAAGAGGATTTAGAAATCTCCCAGCGTTTGAATTTCCAGCAGGAAGTTGTGAATGGAGCGGCATACAATCGTGCGCTTCTGGTTTCATATGCTATCTTTCCGATCGCTGCAGGCCGGAAAATTATTGATCCATTTAAAGCAAAAGCCACCGTGATTGACACCAGTGGTGGTGGAATGGGTATGTTCGGCATGGGTCATCCGTACACTTACACTAAATCAAGTCAGGAACTGCCGATAGAAGTCATGCCACTTCCCACTGAGGGGCGCCCGGCAAGTTTCTCCGGAGCTGTTGGAAAATTTAATATCACCGGCTCTCTGAGTAGCTCGAGTGTGAAAGTAAATCAGCCCGTGAGTTTAAAAATTAGATTTCAGGGAAAAGGAAATGTGAAGGCTATTGAGCTTCCACATTTGGATCTTCCTACAAACTTAGAAATTTATGACACCAAAAGGGAATCACAATTCAGTAAAACGGGTGATGCATTTATTGAATTTGAAGTTTTGGTTATTCCTAGAAATATTGGGGATGCGATAATTCCGCCTATGAGTTTGAGTTTCTTTGATCCTCAAACGGCTAAGTATGTCGTCAAACAAACTCCCGAATTCAAACTCAAAGTTCTCCCTGGCGATGGCTCAGGCTCTGTTGCCTCTTCGCCACTGACTGGTGGTGATAATGCATTCAGTTCGGCGCCGGTAATCAAAGAGTTACGATTTCTAAAGACATCTCCCAGCAAGTTTGGCTTTTCATCTCAGATTATGATGCTCCTTTGGGCCTTGATGTTTCTCGCTCCTCTCGCCTGGCTCTTGATCAGCTGGAGACGAATTTATTTAAAACATAAGTTCGCAGATCATGACGATATTAAAAAACGGGCGCGCTTGAAATTGAAAACGGCGCGAAAAAAATGCGAAGAAGGGGATTGGCGTTCTGCAGGTGTTGAGATCACCAATGCGGTATTAAGTGTGCTTGGACAAGTTTCTGGAGCCGGTGGTGTGGCTCAGACCGCTGAACAAATGATGAACAGCATTTCCGGTTTGACCCCTGAGCTGCGCGAAAAAATTATAAGTTTGTTAAGCCATTGTGAAGTGATGAGCTTTGCACCCGAGCAAACGGTGGGAGAGCTTAAAAAAGATCAGAAAATTTTAAACGATGCTGAAAAAATTCTCAGCGCTCTTTTTGACTTGATGCAGGCAAAGACTTCAGGGACCGCCAAACCCTCAGCCTGATCAGCAATAGATCGCAAAACATGAGCCAGCTGTCTCTGAAAATATGCACTTTCGATTCTTTCGAATTGATCCATTTGACAGGTAGAGTGCTTACTTTGAAGCCCAGTTTGGAAGCCAAAACTAAAACCTCAACGTCAAAAGCAAATCCGTTGGTTTTTAATCTTTCAAAAATCGGTCTTACCGAAGCTTTTCTGAATGCTTTGAATCCGCACTGCGTGTCCCGAATTCCTTTGATAGCAAATTTTTGAACCAAGACGTTAAATATTTCGCCCATTTTCTTTCGCGTATCAGTTTGCGCTTTGATGATCTGACTTCCGCGGTGTTTGCGATCGCCAATCAGAATTTGAGCCTCAGGCGCGGCTTCAAACTCACCTAAAAAGTGAAAAAGTTCTACGAGAGGAGTCGACATATCTACGTCCATGAAAAATACAATTTCACCTCGACTTTTGAGCATTCCGGTTTTTACGGCAAAGCCTTTTCCTTTTTTGACGATGTTTTCGATCAGAATGAAACGTTGGTCATCGCCGATTCTGGCACGTGCCTTTGAAACTGTGTCATCCGTGCTTTTTTCAACAACCAAAATGACTTCCCAAGGAAGTGGAATAATTTTCATAAAACTTCGCAAATCATCAATGCACCGTTCGATGCGCCGCGACTCATTGAATGCTGGAAGAACAATTGAAAGGACAGGGTCTGACATGCCACAATAATCCGTAATGACTACAAAATTGTCCAGACTAAAAAAAATATTGATTCCTGCTTCGATTCTAATTCTTGCCACAGTTTTGAGATTATTATTTCTCGAATGGAAGCCGCCGCACTTTGACGAGGGAATCAATGGCTGGTTTGCCGATCAAGCGATTTCCATGGGTTACTACAATTATGATCCGACGAACTACCATGGGCCCTTGCACTTCTATCTGATTATTTTATTTAAATTTTTCATGGGCCATTCGCTTTTAGCACTCAGACTCCCTTCGGCTGTATTTGGAATAATGACCGTCTGGCTTATGCTGGAATTTAAAAAAGTTATTCCTCAGCGGGTAGCTTGGCTGGCAGCATTTTTTATAGCGATCTCCCCTGGAATGATTTTCTATAGCCGCTACTCCATTCATGAATCCGAGTTTGTCTTTTTCGCTCTGCTATTTATTTTTGGATTTTTCCGCAATCTTCCGTGGGTATGGAGTCTTGCTTTTGCAGGGTGCGTGATCACCAAAGAAACCTGGACGATCAGCGCGATTTGTTTTCTTATTGCTGCTACTGGAAGTCGCGTTTTTTTTAAAGATGAAAATCGAAACAAGCTAAAATTTAAGTGGATTCCGATTGCCGTGAGTTCACTGATTGTTCTCATCTTTTATTCCGGTTTTTTTAGAAATCTTCGCGGTATTGCTTCCTTCTTCAAGGCCTACTTGCCTTGGCTTAAAACGGGGATTCAAGGAAACGGTCACGAGAAAACGGTCACTTATTGGCTCACATTATTTTCTCACTACGAGATCTTTGCACTTGTAGGAATCGTCGCGGCTATTGCATTCGTTTTTTCAAAAAAGAAAAAGTCGTTATCTTTTTTTTCCATATTTGGTCTCATCCAACTGATTATTTACAGTTGGATCCCTTACAAAACTCCGTGGTGTTCTGAAACACTACTTTTTCCTTTATTGATTTCGGCTGCTTACGGTTTTGATTTTTTGTTGGAAAAAAGCTTAAAGCCATTGAACAAGCTACTAGTCATATTTGTAATATTACTGTTTTCAGTGAGTGATCTTGAACGGGCTATTTCTCTCAATTTTGTTAAGTTCACTGATCAGACTGAACCCTACGTGTATGTCCAAACATTGCCTGAAGTCATGGACGTGATGAAGGTGATTCAGCAGGCTCGATTGAAAAATCCAGAAGTTCTCAACGAACCCTTAATTGTTGTCATGAAAAGTCAGTGGCCTATGCCTTGGCTTTTGGCCGATTTTACTCATAGCTATTATTATTCGGACATACCGTCCTCGGGCCTTTTGAATAATCTGGAAGCCCCGGATGCTCTACTCCCGGATGCGGCAGTCATTTTCACAGACGTGATAAATAAGCCACTTTTTGATGCCGCGCTGTCGCAGAGTTACTATTTTCGTGTTTTTAAGCTACGTCCGGCAATGGACGAAGTAGTGGTTTATTTTTCCAAACAAATGTTTGAGAATAATAACACTGATATTCAGAACTACGAACTTCTCGAAAAGGATGACGTCTCCCCATGAAAAAACAAATTTCCACTCTCATTAGCGTAGTATTTGCTTTAATTCTGGCGCTGCTTCAAGCAGGGTTTGTTAAAACAGAAAATGTTGAATTGGCGATGATTCCGCAAGCTGAGCGATGGATCAATTATAGTTCTCCCGAGCTTATAAAAAAAGCAAAGTCTGTGAAGGACCCTTTGACTCGTGCAGTGATCTATGAAATCGCCGGTCAATTTGAAGGCTGCATGCACTCGGCGTCACTTGTGAGTCCGAAGAGCATTGTTGTTGATCGGGCAAACATTACGGAACTGCGTTGCGCACAGAAAGCTTTGGACGATGAAAAAATTAGTGGTGCAGAGATGCTGAGTTCAATTAATAAAATTGAAAAATCTCAGAAACTTACGAAGTCAAAAGACAAAGATTTTCTCCTTGGACTGAGACTTAAAACTATTTCTCAATTGGTTGCAAAGTCTCAGTGGAAAGTCGTCAAGCCTGAAATTGCAAAAATGTTTGACCGTGAGGCTCTCATGACTAAAGCACAGAGAGGACAGTTTTATTCTGACGTTGGCGATTTGATGATTTCTGATCGCAAGTGGAATGATGCCTTCACATATTTTTCTCGAGCCACAGATTATGATGCTGGAATTTCCATTGAAAATAAAATGAAAAATGTGTTGCCTCTCGTTTCAAAAGCAGTGAAAGAATATTACGACGCAAATAGAGTGAGAGTTGCTGTTCTCCAGGACGCTCCACTTTTGGTTCCCTCGTCTGAAGAAAATGAGTTGGCCTACCAGGCTCAAATGGGCCTCTCAAAAAATGATGTGCCCACAGCGGCGGACGCTTTAGTGCAACTGATAAGAAAATTCCCACTTAGCGTGAAAAGCAAATGGGCTCAGGACAAACTTTTGGAAATCTTGAGTAAAGAAGTTGAGAGAAGTCGTGGCGCACAAGGAAATTCAGTCAACAAAGGAAAGATTGTTAAAGAGCTTTTGCATTTAGATGCGGATCGCATGACCGATTGGGGAAAAATTCTTTTTGACATGCAATCATATCCCGAGGCCGCTCAACTTTACGGAAAAGCTGCCAATGATTCCGAGAATTCAGTTAAAGCCGCAAAATATATTTATATGGCCGCAAGAAGCTATCAATTGAGTCTCAACTACAGCAAAGCCAAAGAATATTTTAAACGACTATCAAGCTATTATTCTATGTCGAACGAATTTATTGATGGTTGCATCCAGTGGGCCCTCATTGATATCAACGAAAAAAATATGTCCGAAGCCATTTCTCATTTGGAAATGGCTCGATCGAGGAAGCTCTCCAACCAGCAAGATCTCGTTTCACTCTTTTGGCTTTTCCGCGCCTACAAACAAAAAGGCAACGAACTTATACTGATGAAAAAAGTGGCACAAGATCTTGTAAATAGATTTCCCCTTACTTATTACGGACTGATTGCCTACAACGAACTTAATCAAAAGCTTCCTCATTTTGAAATTCCAAATAACAAGGTAGAGGAAAAGAAATTAAAGTTAAGTCTCAGTCAAGAAGAATGGAAAGCGGTTGAACGTGCCAAAGTTTTATTTCTAGCGGGACTTTACGATGATGCATCAGACGAATTGAGTCTTCTGACTCAAAGAACTTTAAGCATGGACGAGGAGCTTTATCTCGCGAGTCTTTACGCGCAGTCTTTGAATTATCTTAAAACTTTTAGTTTCCTGAGTGATATTTTTGACGGGAACGCTGACGCTCGAACGATGAAAAATGCGAAGACACTCTTCCCTAAAGAATTTTGGATTCACGTCAGTGATGATAAAAAAAGAGCCGGCGTTGATCCTTATCTGCTTTTGTCCGTTATGAGACAAGAAAGTGGATTCAGAGATCACGCCATTAGCCGAAGCAATGCTATCGGTCTGATGCAGATGATTCCTCCCACTGCGGAAGATGTAAAAAAACAATTAGGTGCGACCACTATCGAGATTCCCAAAGATCTTTTTATTCCCGCAAACAATATTATTTTCTGTGCTTACTATCTTAATGAGCTAATACAGAAATTTGGAGGAGATGTTCCTACAGCTTTGGCCTCTTATAACGCTGGCCCCACACGCATTGGACTTTTCATGAAAGCACAGGGCGGCACCATGCATGACACTTGGGTGGATGAACTTCCTTTGGCAGAAACTTCTTTTTACGTGAAATCGATTTTGAAGAACTACATCTACTATCGGATTCTATACGAAGGTC